>NZ_MIBU01000095.1:0-1727 GCF_001830725.1 Sulfuricurvum sp. RIFOXYD12_FULL_44_77 | reverse complement strand
GTGAGCGCTCACTTCAAAACGGCTATGACGCTTTTTTAGGAAAGCCGATCGTCATTAAAGAGATTGAACAGATTTTTGAACGCTATTTGAAGGCGAGTGTTTTACCCGAAGCGGAGCCGAGTAGTGTATCTGTGTCAAAATGGCCCCACATTGATATGGATCATCTCAAAAGTGCCTTGATGCTTGAGAAAGATCAAATTGATTATCTTTTGGGTATTTATCATCAAAAAATGGGGCAATCGCTTCGAGAGCTTTCAAACAGTATTGAAAAAAGAGAGTATGAAAATATTGCTTTTATAGCCCATACGATCAAAGGCTCTAGTGCCAATTTTCGTTTTGATGAACTCTCTAGACTCGCCTATGTGATTGAAAGCGCTGCAATGGAAAAAGAAGAAGAATTTGAGTTTGTCGAAGCATACGAAGTGCTTTGCTTCGAATTTGAAAAGCGTTTTGTCGGATGACTACTCTTCTAAATAGTATCCGACACCCGAAGCATTTTTAATCACATCGGTCGGGAGCTTGGAGCGTAGTCGCCAAACGAGAGTTCGAACGCTATTATCGGTGGCACCTTTGGTTTCCCAGACATAATTAATAGCCTGTTCGAAATCAACGACACTTCCCAATTGGGCAACAAGAAGGCGGATAAAAGCGTTCTCTTTTTTGGTGAGTTTGATTTTTTGATTTTTGTAAAAGGTTTCCCCTAAACCGGTATCGTGACGATACCCCTCGCCAAACTCGACAATAGGTTTATCGGAGAGCTTTTTGGCATAGACCAATTTTTCGAGCTCTTCACGATCCGATTTGAGTTCATCAATATTAGAGTTCCGTTTTTTCTCTTCTTTGAAGCGGTAAAGTGCCATTTGGATCGTCGTGTGGAGATTGATCGGATCGAAAGGCTTAACGATATAACCATAAGGCTCGGTTCTTTTGGCTTTGGAGAGCATATCGTTATCGGAGTGTGCGGTGAGATAGATAAAAGGGAGTTGATTTTTATCTCGAATGTATTGAGCCAACTCGATGCCGTCCATTGTTTTTTGCAATCCGATGTCGATAAGGGCAATATCGGGGTTATAAATTTTGATTTTATTGCGGGCGGTAACGGCATTATCAGCTATTGAAATAACGTCATACCCTTGCTTTTCTAATGACATTTTCAAATTTATGGCGGTTACTTCGTCGTCTTCAACGACTAGAACTTTTATCATTGGTTTGCATCCTCTATTGTATAGGGTGATTGTCTAAAGATTTTATCACAATGTCGAGAAAACTCGACAATAAAGCGTTCATGTTTTGTGATATTTTCCCACAATTATAGAATAATGTTTCTTTTTTATCCGTTATTCAACCCAAAAGGGGCATAATCGCGACATTCACAGGGATGATAGGGAATAAATATGCTTGATTTTGACAAATTTACCAAATATTCGAAGCCGGGACCACGCTATACGAGCTATCCGACAGCGTTAGAGTTTAGTGAGAGTTTTGATTACGACAGTTATCTCTCAAAGCTCCATTCGCAAGACGTGACGCGTCCATTATCCCTTTATTTTCACTTGCCGTTTTGTAAAAATGCCTGTTATTTTTGCGGCTGTAACGTCGTTTTTACCTCTAAAGAGGATAAAAAAGAGCGTTATATCGATTATCTGATTCGTGAGCTTGAGATCCTTTCTCAACATATCGATGTGAATCGTTCGGTTATCCAGCTCCATTTCGGCGGGGGGACACCG
>NZ_MIBU01000094.1:0-7608 GCF_001830725.1 Sulfuricurvum sp. RIFOXYD12_FULL_44_77 | reverse complement strand
TGAATCAAGCGGTCAGCTAGATGCGATGATGCAAAAAGTTATGGAATACTAT
The DNA here is from genome assembly GCF_001830725.1 of Sulfuricurvum sp. RIFOXYD12_FULL_44_77. Taxonomy (NCBI): domain Bacteria; kingdom Pseudomonadati; phylum Campylobacterota; class Epsilonproteobacteria; order Campylobacterales; family Sulfurimonadaceae; genus Sulfuricurvum; species Sulfuricurvum sp. RIFOXYD12_FULL_44_77. Next base: position 7,556 of record NZ_MIBU01000094.1, on the reverse strand, counting down.
AAAATGAAATTCGACGCCATTATCGACGGCCTCTCGGAAGCGGTTGAACCGATTATGCTTTTGCTCATTGCGTGTATGGTTGTATTATTGGCACTGGGTATTTTCTTGCCGATGTGGGAGATGGGGAATGCGGTACAGGGACGCCGCTAAAAAGAGGTTTTTTTAAGCCTCTTCGTTGGTACCCTTCGCGACGAGTGCCGCGTACAGTTCATCTTTGGGGATCAATCCTGCCTCAAATAAAAACTGTGAGGGGACAAAATTGCTTTTTTTGATTTTGTCATACTTCGCATAGCTCAAAAAGAGGCGATCTTTCGCCCGTGTAACGGAGACATAAAAGAGCCGTCTCTCTTCTTCGATACTTCCGCTACGGCTCATCAGCTTTCGATTGGGAAAGCGACCGTCCATCAAATCGATCACATACACCTCTTGATACTCCAACCCTTTGGAGGCATGGATACTGAGCAAATGTACCCCCTCACCCTGCGTCAAATCCTGAGACCCCAATACCATTGCATTTAAAAAACGTTCATGATCTTTGTAAGGACGGGAAAGTTCGAATAAAATCGTACATTTTCGACGGATTCGCTCTTGTGATTCGCTCTTCGCCTTCTCATCGATCGAACCGTTCTCCGTCATGGCACGACGATGGGACAAGTGCTCAATCACATGTCCATAAAGTGCCGAAAGGGCTATTTTTTGAACGGCGGCTTTGGGTTCTTTAATATCCCGCAACTGCCGAAAAAGGGTAAATAGATCGTGTAAAAAGGTAGCCGAATCTTTGGTCAGTTTGGCATGTTTTAAAATCGGATTCCCCATAAAATTTGGGTCTAATCCTAGCTTTGCAAACCGCCCTGCACTCCCTAGCTCCGCATAATCGTCAAACAGTCCCAACTGATGGTTCAATCGCCGTTTCTCAAACGGATTAGAAATCTCTGAGTCGGGAGAATACAAACCGCGCAAGAATGAACCTCGACCCAATTTTTGCAAGGCGACAAACAGCTCTTTGGCAATCGCACTCCCTACCCCTTTGGCATAATCAAACAGATGGATAAACGCCATCATATCCGATTCGTTCACGAGCAACGTATACATATCCAAAAGGGCTTTAATCTCTTTCGAATCAAAAAAGCTGGTGCCTCCGCGACGGCGGCATGGTATCCCCATCTCACGTAACGTCGCCTCTATTCCATCCGCTGAAGCGTTGTTCCGAAATATCACCGCGATCTCTTCACGATTCGTAGAGGAATCCCCGATTTTTTGGGCAATCCCGTGATACTGATCAAAGAGTTCATCGTAAATGAGCAATGCGGGACTTTGCGCTTCGTGGTCGCGCGTCACTTCCAGTGCTTTGGGATAGATTCGCTCATTGTAGGCGATAACGGTGTTGGCAAGCGAGAGGATCGGAACGGTCGAGCGGTAATTTTTGTTGAGGGTATAGACCTCGGCATCGGGAAAATTGGTCGTGAATGAGCCGATAATGGAGATATCGGCACCGTTAAAGGCATAGATGCTCTGATCATAATCTCCGACACAAAAGAGCGATGGCGGACGCATAGCATTGATCAGTGTCCCCTGAAGGGCATTCGTATCTTGGTACTCGTCGATCAAGACCTCTTTGTACCCCAAATCGCTCTCTAATGCCAAAGCACGCATATGAAGCAGTAAGTCGTTGAAATTGACGAACCCGTACTCTTTTTTTAACGCTTCAAACTCATCGATAATATCGGCATAGATGGCCGCATACACCGCGTGTTCATCCTGACGGGTCAGAATCCACTCTTCAAAATTGACATTCATCTCCGTGTTTTGATAAAACGAATAGACATCATAGAGATAATTGGCTCCGTACGCCGAGGTCGCGCAGTCGATGTGGCTAAATGTCCGTTTCTCATAAACGCTTCGAAAAAGGGTTTTGAGTTCACGAGGCTGTTTGAGAACCACTTTCCCCTCTTTGCGTTTAAGCCATCGGTAGCTCACCGCGTGAAACGTCCCCGCATCAATTTTGGAAGCGACTTCACGACCGAAAAATGCCGCTACCCGCTCCACCATCTCCGCCGCAGCTTTATTGGTAAATGTCAGAAGTAAAATCTCTTCGGGTTTGACGTTTTTGGAGATAAGATAGGCGATACGCCCCACAATCGTAGAGGTTTTCCCCGTCCCTGCCGAAGCGATAATAAGATTATGTCCATAAGGGGCGGTTGCGGCGGTATATTGCTGATCGTTGAGACGCGAGAGAGGCAAGAGGCTCCTTAAAGCCCCTATAATATGAGGCTAAATTATGATTTAAATTTTTTGATCGGTTCGGCTAAACCGAGACCGGGGTGATTTTTCACATCTAATACCGCTTGTGCCATAGTCGCGTTGTCTTGATTAAAAATAAGCGGAGCTAAGAAGTTGATGCACGATTCATCGAGCGGATCTTGAATAACTGCGATATTATATACCACTACCTTTGAATCTTCGTTAATGTCGAGTAAAACTCGAATCGAGGTAGGGAGATCAAAAGAGTATTCACGCAATAGGTACGGATTAACAAGGGTAAAACTAACTTTACTTCCATCACAACTTTTAAGAGTAGCAAACATCTCATCGATTTCGCTCAACTCTACCTTGGTTACTTGATCAAATCCTAATATCGTTGATTTCACATCATACTGCATGATTACCCTTTGATTATTAATACTTAAAGCAAAGCAATTAGTGTTCCTCTGAAATTTGGTATAATTCGCGATATTTTCTGTACCCAAGGTCCTATTATGTCAGCTACCCACTACGATCCCAAAAATATTGAAGAAAACTACTATCCCATCTGGGAAAATCGGGGTTATTTCGAAATCGACGGAAATAAATCGATCGCAAAGCCGGACAAACATTTTGCCATCATGATGCCTCCGCCGAACGTTACGGGACGGCTCCATATCGGACACGGTCTCACCTTCACCCTCCAAGACATCATCGTCCGCTACAAACGGATGGATGGGTATATGACCCTTTGGCAGCCGGGAACCGACCATGCGGGGATTGCGACCCAAAACGTCGTGGAAAAACAGCTCCTAGCCGAGGGGAAAACCAAAGAAGAACTCGGTCGCGAAGCCTTTTTAGAGCGCGTTTGGGAGTGGAAAGAGGAGAGCGGCGGGATTATGGTCTCACAACTTCGTAAACTCGGGGTATCTCCTGCATGGAGCCGTGAGCGCTTTACGATGGATGAGGGGCTGAAATCGTCTGTTAAAGAGGCATTTGTCCACCTCTACAACCAAAACCTCATCGTTCGCGGTAACTATATGGTTAACTGGTGTACCCATGATGGCGCATTGAGCGATATCGAAGTGGAGCACGAAGAGCACCAAGGGAACTTCTACCATATGCGCTACCCGTTCACTGACGGAAGCGGTCATATCGTCGTCGCGACCACCCGTCCTGAGACCTATTTCGGTGATACGGCGATTATGGTACATCCCGATGATGAGCGTTACCTCCACCTCATCGGAAAAAGCGTCACCTTGCCGCTTATCAACCGTGATATCAAAATCATCGCCGACAGTCATGTTGATCGTGATTTCGGAACGGGTGTCGTTAAAGTCACCCCAGCGCATGATACGAACGACTACGAAGTAGGAAAACGACATGACCTTGAGTTCATCACCGTTTTCGATGAAAAAGGGATGTTGAATCACCATGCGGGAGAGTTTGAAGGGTTAGAGCGTCTCGAAGCGCGCGCGGTCATCGTCAAACGTCTCGAAGAAGCAGGGTTTATCGAGAAAATCGAAGAGCATACCCACCAAGTGGGGCATTGTTACCGCTGTAAAAATATCGTAGAGCCGTACATCTCCAAACAGTGGTTTGTCCGCAAAGAGGTAGCACGCGGTTCAATCGATAAAACGAATGAGGGGTTGACCCAATTCTTCCCACCGCATTGGATCAACAGCTACAACGCGTGGATGGGTGAACTGCGCGACTGGTGTATCTCTCGCCAGCTGTGGTGGGGACACCGTATCCCTGTATTTTACTGTGACGATTGCGGCCATGAATGGGCGAGCTTGGCGGAACATCCGGAAAGCTGCCCTCATTGTGCAAGTAAAAACTTCACCCAAGACCCTGATGTCCTCGATACGTGGTTCAGCTCCGCTCTCTGGCCGTTCTCGACTCTGGGATGGGGGAACGGCGATAGTGCGCAAGATCAACTCTTCCAAAGTGCAGATATGGCTCGCTTTTATCCGAACACCCTCCTTATCACGGGGTTCGACATCCTTTTCTTTTGGGTTGCGCGTATGATGATGATGGGGGAGAGTTTCACGGGAGAATTGCCGTTTAAACACATCTACCTCCACGCATTGGTACGGGATGAGCACGGGCAAAAAATGTCGAAATCCAAAGGGAACGTTATCGATCCGCTCGATATGGTCGAAAAGTACAGTGCCGATGCCCTCCGCTTTACGTTGGCTGTCCTTGCGGCTCAAGGGCGTGATATCCGCCTCAGCAATGAGCGTCTGGAGCAAAGCCGAAACTTTACTAACAAACTCTTCAACGCTTCCAAATTCCTCCAAATGAATGTTCCGACATTTAAAGATTTAGCCGATCAAGAGATCACCACTCCATTGGGTCGCTATATGCTCAGCCGTTTCCATCGCGCAACGGCAGAGACGAGAGCGTTCTTGGACGAATACCGCTTTAACGATGCGGCAACGGTGCTGTATCGCTTCTTGTGGAATGAATTCTGCGACTGGGGCATCGAACTTGGGAAAGCGTCCAAAGAGAGCGTCAATGAGCTGGGAAGCATCTTTAAAGAGTCGATGAAACTCCTCCATCCGTTTATGCCGTTCATCACCGAATACCTCTACCATGAGCTTTCAGGGACAACCCTCGAAGAGGGAAATTCGATTATGGTTATGCCGTATCCTGAGGATACAGCGGTTGATGAAGCGATCGAAGCAGAATTTGCCATCATTATGGATGCGATCGTCACGATCCGCCGTGCCAAAACCCTCGTTGATTTGGGGAACCAAAAAATCGATCTCGCCTACCTCAAATGCGGCGGCGATCATGCTATGATGGAACCGTTTATCGTCCGTTTAGGACGAGTCGAAACACTCCACTTTACCGAGTCTAAAATCGATAATGCCATAAGTGATATCGGAGACTCTGTCGAAGTCTATCTTCCGACCGATGCGATTGATCTCTCCCCGATTATCGACCGACTCACCAAACAGCGTGAAAAACTCCAAAAAGAGGCCGATAAACTACGCGGTATGCTCTCTAATGAGCGTTTCGTCGCCAATGCTCCCGAAGCCGTTATTACTGAAAATCGTAATGGACTCGCCGATGCTAAAGATAAAATTTCCAAAATCGACGCTCAGCTTAGCACATTAGGGAACTAACGTGCAATTTCGGGAACTCTCCTCAACTGAACTGAGTGAGGGGTTTCTCCTCCTCTCTACTCTGCGCACGGAACTGACAGAAGATCAGTTTGATACGTTTATCACCGCGCAGTATCCCAAAGATTATCGCCCTATCGGTGCCTATCAACGCGGAGAATTGCAAATTTATGCGGGAGTGAGCATACGGGAGAACTTGGAGTTGGGACGCCATTTGATCGTGGATGATTTTGTAACGTACAGCGGATATGAGCATCTAAGCGGTGAGATGATCGATTATTTGGTCGATTACGCGAAAATGTATAAATGCCAAAGCGTTTTAGTATGGGGAAAACAACAGGGTTTAAAACTGAATGATCTAGAGGGATTCCGCCCCAAGCGGGACGGATTTATCAAAATACTATAATTACTCTTCTATCCCTTCGATTTCGACGACCATTTTAACTTCATCCCCGACAACAACGCCGCCCGCTTCGATCGCTTTATTCCACATCAGACCAAAATCTTTGCGGTTTATTTTTCCGCTCAATACAAAACCGGAACGTTGATTGCCCCATGGATCTTCCACGACGCCGCCCATATCAATATCCAATACAACTTTTTTCGTAATGCCGTGAATGGTAAGGTTACCCGTCATTTTCGTTTTCGTCGCACTTATCATAGTAAAACTAATATCGCTAAATTTCGCCGTATCAAAGAAGTCAGCACTGCGCAAATGCTCATCTCGCTTGACGATCCCCGTATCAATGGAACCCGCATTGATCATTCCGCTCAGGGATTTAAACTGCCCTTTGTCCAAATCATACATTCCTGAAAAATTGTTAAACTTTCCGCTTACCGTACTGATCATCATATGTTTGACTTTAAAGCCCACATTCGAATGGGAAGGGTCAACCTTATACACTGCCGCATTCGCAACACTCACACTCATTAATAATCCGCTCAAAACCATCGCTATAAAACTTTGCTTCATCAGACATCCTTATAGAGTAAATCTGCACACATTGTAAGCTGTTTTGATCAATGAATTATTAATACAATACAAATGGACGTTTTTTTTAAGATTTAATACAGCACATCTGTCTAAACCCTTTCAAAACTTGACTAGGATATACTTTTGGAATCACATTCCAAAGGCTTGTCATGCAACTCTGTGTCGCCCTCGATCTCCCCTCACAAGAAGAAAATTTAGCCCTTATTGAAAAAATCAAAGAGTATCCCATCTGGCTCAAAGTGGGTCTGCGCTCCTATATCCGAGACGGGAAGCCTTTTATCGATGCAATCAAAGCGATTAATCCCGAATTTAAAATCTTTCTCGATCTCAAACTCTACGATATCCCCAATACTATGGCCGATGCCGCAGAATCAATTATGGGACTTGGGGTCGATATGTTCAACGTCCATGCCTCCGCAGGACGCAAAGCGATGCATGAAGTGATGAAACGGCTAGCCCCTTACGAAAACCGCCCTTTGGTACTCGCGGTCACAGCGCTGACCTCATTTGAAGAGGGTGAGTTCTGCCATGTATACGGGGAGACAATAGCGACTAAAGCGGATCGCTTTGCCCAAGATGCTCATCAAGCGGGACTGGACGGTGTCGTGTGCAGTGCTTATGAGAGTGCCTCGATCAAATCCCTCACACACGGAAGCTTCATTACCCTCACCCCAGGGATTCGACCTTTCGGAGAAGATGCGGGAGATCAGGAGCGGGTTGCGACGATCGAGACGGCGAGGGATGAAGAGGTTGATTTTATCGTTGTCGGTCGCCCGATTTATAAAGCAGCCAATCCTGCCGCAGTAGTCGAAAAGATTCTCGCACGATTATAAATTGGAATATTCCTTGCTTTATTTCTTGTAAACAGTTACAAGGAGTCTGCATGAAATTTATGGATAAAATCGAGCTGGTTGTAAAACTTAAAGAAAAAATTGCCGAAACAAAAGCCTCTAATGAAGCTCTCGCACTGCAATTGCAAGCCCTTTTGGATCAAATTATCGCTAATCCGAAAAACTCTCCCGTAATTTAGTATTCCAAAGCACCTATTTAAGGTGCTTGTTATGTACTTATTCTTATAATTACGCCCTCTTAAACATACAATGGACGAGTAGGAAAGCGGCTGAATCCACCTCCCTGCTAAGGAGACGTACTGGCAACGGTACCGAGAGTTCGAATCTCTCCTCGTCCGC
>NZ_MIBU01000093.1:0-8438 GCF_001830725.1 Sulfuricurvum sp. RIFOXYD12_FULL_44_77 | reverse complement strand
AAATAGTTGCAGGAATTTTCTATGGCACTCGATCTCTCCGATACCCTCGTCGTCGGTATCACCGCAACAGCATTGTTCGATCTCTCGGAAGAAGATCGAGTCTTCAAAGAACAGTACCAAAATGATCCCGACAGCGCAATCGAAGTCTACCGTCACTACATGTCGGAACGGGAAAATATTCCACTAAAAGCAGGAACGGGATTTCATCTCGTCAAAGCACTCCTTGAACTCAACCGCTACCGAAAATCGGGAGATACCCCACTCGTCGAAGTGGTAATTATGTCACGCAACAGTCCGGAAACAGGTTTACGGGTACTCCATACCGTAAGAGAGATGAACCTGCCTATCTCACGTTCAGCATTTACGGCAGGGGAAACCGTTGTCGATTATCTCGATGCGTTCGATGTCGATCTCTTCCTCACGACCGACATAGCTGACGCTCAGCAGGTGATCGACAGCCGAACGTGCGCCGCCGCTGTCGTCAAAGCACCGCCTAAACAAATGGGTTCCATCCCCGAAGGTCAAGTACGCATTGCTTTCGACGGAGATGCGGTATTGTTTGATGAAAGCAGTGAACTCCTCTACAAACAACACGGTATCGAAGCGTTTCATGCCGCCGAAGATGCGGCGCAGAATACTCCATTGGGAGAAGGCCCTTACGCAACGCTGCTCAAAAAACTCTCACGATTGCAAGACCGCCTCCCTATTCGCGTCGAATACTCCCCTATTCGTATTGCCATCGTCACCGCGCGCAATTCTCCTGCGGAAATGAGGGTCATCAAAACATTGCGTGAATGGGGTGTCTATGTGGATGAAGCATTTTTTCTCGGCGGAGTAGAAAAGAGCCGTGTACTCAAAGCGTTCAAGCCCCATATCTTTTTTGACGATCAGGATGTCCATCTCGACAGTGCATCACACGATGTCCCCTCAGGCAAAGTCCCCTATCACAGCGATTCATTACTCAATACATAATAACGTGAAAGGCTCCCCTATGACCGCATCCAATTTCTCCCTCCCCGACTACCTCCGCCGCATCGGCTACAGCGGTGAAACCCGTCCCGACCTCGCAACCCTCACGGCTCTTATGAGCGCACAGCTCCAATCGGTTCCGTTTGAGAACACCGAGGTACAGGCGGGGAGAATCCCCTCGATGGTGCCTGAAGAGATCACGACTAAAATCGTTACTCACGGGCGCGGAGGATACTGCTACGAAGTCAACGGTCTGTTTGCTATGGCACTCACGGCGATCGGGTTCGAGTGGTATTTTGCGGGGGCGCGTCCGATGTTCTACCCCTCTCGTCGTCCTAAAACCCATCTCGTCGTCATCGTCACCATCGATGGAGAGCATTATCTCTGTGATACGGGATTTGGCGGATACGGTCTGCGTCAACCGATTCACATTCAAGACGGAGAAATAGCCGAACAAAACGGAGATCGCTTCCGCTTGGAACTGAGCAATAATGAATATGTTTTAAGTTCTTTGGTTAATGACGAGTGGGCACCTCAATACGGGTTTTCTCTCGCCGCTCAGGAGTGGATCGAGTTTAGCCTCGCCAACTATTTCAACGCGACGCACCCGGATACTATCTTCACCCAAAAGAAGCTTGCCGTTATCCAAACACCCAACGGACGCAAAATTCTCCTCAACGATACGCTCAAAATTATCGAAAACGGTTCCACAGATGAGACCATAGTGGATTACGCAAAAGCCGCGAATGAGCATTTCGGATTAACCTGATATTCGCCACGAAATATGTTATACTCTAATATTAATTGATCTAAAAGGCTCATAGGGATGCCTCAAAAAACGTGTTTGGCGCAGTTTGATTCTCCGATTGTTTTGATACAACCGCTACAGTATCCCAATGTCGGTCTTGTTACGCAAGATAACACTATTTATATGTACAATCTCTCCAGCAAAGAGTCAACCCGAATCTTTCGTCCGAATATCCCCGAACATGATACCCTCTACTGCGCGTTTGACCCTCAACACGATCGTCTCCTCTTTGGAAGCGATAAGGCACATTCTCTCAATCTGATAGATTTGAATGAGAAAAAAGTGCTTATGCAGTTTGATCTTGACCAGCAGTCCCCCACGATTATCTCTTTCTCACCTGATGGTCTTTATTGCGTCTGCGGAACCGATCAGGGGAGAGTATTGATGTGGCGAAGTGATTCCAGTACACTGATTGCCAGACTCCACTCTTTTCCCGAGTACAGTGCTATGTATTCGAAACCCAAAACAAATTATGTCTCGGCCTTAACGTTTGAGGGGATGACGTTAGCCTCATCGGGATACGGCGGAAGTATCGTCGTGACCGACTATCGCACTCAGAATGTTATGAAACGCTTTACTCCCGGATATTTAAAAAATACGGCGCTACTGCTTTATAACAGTTCAGTAATTGTGGGGAATCAGGAAGGAACACTGATTAAGATCGACCGAAACGGACTCCTCCCTAACCAACGCCTCGGCACATCCCATAAAAACATCCGATATGTGCGCCGAATAGGACCTGAACCCTTTATCATCGTCGCTTCCGATTTACCCTATATAACCCTTATCAACGGCGATACGTTTAAAGTGATTCAAGAACGGTACCGAGAACTCAAATCTCCCCTCACTTCGTTGTGCGTTATGAATGATTATCTCTTGAGCGGAAATAAAAACAAAGAGTTGTTGAAATTCGATCTTCAGCCGTTTGATCACCTTGAAGAGTTGATTAGAGCCAAAAGGTATGCCGCAGCCTATCTTTGTTGCGCCAATGAACCGTTATTGATTCACAGTGATCTTTACCAAGTGCTTGAGCGAATTTATGCCGAACACATGAAAAAAGCAAAAGAGTTCTTAAATAAAAAAATGACCGAAGAGGCCAAACGTGTTTTAGAACCGTTCAACGCCGCAAAAACAAAAGAGATCGCGGAGCTGTTTAAGGCCTACTCTTTTATGGATCGTTTTATCCTCCTTTTTCAGCAAAAAAAGTTATCGGCGTTCTACGGCCATGCGGAGCAGTACCCTCTTTTGCAAGAGACGACCCTTTATGCTCAAGTGGAAAAACTTTGGGCAGAAAAATTTTCAAAAGCTCAAAAGCTGATGTTTCTCAATAAAATGAAAGAGATCCAAGAGGAGCTCCATCTCTTCTCTTCCGTCAGTTCTAAACGCCCTTTTATCCTGTTACTCCTGCAAAATTCGTCTATCCTCATAAGCTATTCCAAAGCGATTCAGACAAAAAACTACTTTCAGCTCAAAACTATTACTCAAAATTATCCTCTGCTTCGAAAATTCCCCTCCTATCTTAACCTTATCAAAAATACCGGAGAGATTGTCACTGCTGTCGCCAGAGCTTTAAATGAACGCTCATTGGAAGAGGCTGAATTGCTTTTAAACGAATTAAAAGAGATGGTTCACTACGAATCCGAATATACCCAACTCAAAAAACTTTTTACCTTGGCAAAAAATCTAAACCATGCTATTTCAAATGAGCACTGGCGTTCGGCTTATCGACTCATCGATTCCCATCCTGAACTCTTAATACTTCCATGGGGAGAAGAGCTTAACGTAAGGTGGAATGAAAAGCTCTCCCAAGCAGAACACTATGCGATCAAAGGGAATATCACCTTTATCAAAAAAGAGTTCTCAGGCCTTATAACTCTTCCGCAGCGTCAAGGACGACTGGGCGATATTTTGCGAATGGCCTATCATGTCCAGCTAAAAAGACTCCTCAAAATAGATCCGGAAGCTTTTTCTTCGGGAGTTTTCACCTATTGTGATCTGTTCGGTATCGATACGGAACTGCGTAATTTACTCAAAAAAGCGCAGCGTAAGAGCATTACCCCCGATCTGACACAAGTACACCTCATGCCTAAAAACAGAGATCATTGGGTCTCACACCTCAGTGTACTTCCGAGTAAAATTGCCTAATCTCAAAACCGATTAGATTTTTTCGCCGTTTTTCTTCGCTTGCGTATTGGATGAGCTTAACATTTGCTCCAAAAATCCAATCTCTGCCAACCCTGTTGTTTGTTCATCATTGCGTGCGGCTTGAATATTTTTGAGGATATCGCTGCTCATCAAGGAGGTATTCTGAGCCGGTTTGTTCTGCTCTTCGGTTTTTTGCGCTTCCATCAGCTCTTCAAGTAGCTGTTTTTTAAAATCGCTCACCATCTGGTTGATATCCATCGGTTTATCGGGATTCTCCGCTTTTTCTTTGAGAAGTTTTTGACGGTACTCTTCAACCAGCGCTTCAATCTTCTCTTCATTCAACTCTTTGAGAAAAACAGCGGCACCTTTCGTCAGAAGATCATCTTTGAACTTTCCGAGTTCACCATCTTCGGCATTCACTTCATCACGGCTTTTGTACTCTTCGGCGTGATAAAACTGCGCAATCAACGCCATATAATCTTGGTTGACGCTCTCATCTTTGGTAACGTCAGACACGCCGCCCAAAGATAAGCTGGAAACAGAGGCTACGTTCATAATAATCTCCTGCTAACTAAGTAATACTTTTGACAAGCAAAAATCGTTCTCTAAAAATTTTATAGAAGTAGACTCTAAGCTCCAATCGGTAAAATGGCAGCCAATAGGGACAAAAGGGTATGGATGCAAAAAATCAGTATTAACGGCCGAGAGTACGGCTCGATAGAGATGCCCCAGACCAAAGCGGCACTCAGAGTGTATGAGAGTGTTACCAAAGCCTTTGCCTCCAGACGACCGATCAAAATAACCCTCCTATTTTCCCCTTCCAAACTCAGAGCGTTGAGCTATTATCAAAAAGGGGGATCACGTCAGGAGCTCGAAGATTTGGAGCTCTATATCGAGCTGGGGAAAATACTCCGATTCAACACCGAAGATGCCCTCAAACTCAAAAACAGTATCGAACTCACCAATGACATTGCCCACAACCATTTCAATATCGCCAAACGCCTTACCCTCGTTAATAAAGAGAAGAGAAGTTCTGCTACCGACACCTACTTGTTCTGGGATATTGAAAACTTTTCCAATATCGGCCCGATTTTTAACGACCTGATCGACAAATACGAGATCCCCGATCACCATATCTACATCGCCGCCAACCCCGATTCACTCTATCTCTTTAAAGATGAATGGGAAGCCAATCTCTACGATTACGGTAAAACCCTCAAATCGTTCAACTTTACCAAATGCGACCACGGTAAAAATGTGGCGGACGGGGTTTTATTGGATAACTTCAAGCAACTGCACCTCAGAAATGCCGATGTCTACGTCATGACGTTTGATAGAGAGCTAAAAGGGCTTTTTATCGATTCGTGTGATCGCAGTAACAACCTTTTTATGATGGAATAATGTGAAGCAATTTACCTCTGAACCTCTTAGTACTATCCTCGCATGGGCTCACGAAGCTCTCACAAAATCCAATACGATCACTTTCGAAGTGCTCAACCCTGATCTCGGGCGGGGACGCTATGCAGGAGAGATCCTCTCCTACGGCGGAACCGACTATCTCTACCGCAGTTACAAGGCATGGAGCGATTTGGGGGAACTGCTGTTTTGTCGGATGCTCACCCCGAAGTCGCTCTCGGAATACACGGTGCAAATCACCTACGAAAAACTCGACCTCAGCGACTCCTTCCACCATTCTGAGGAGAAAGAGGAGAAGTACGGCACGACGTCTTGTTTTGCAGCCATCCATAAGAACGAAGAGCCCGCATTTTTGAGTCCCTATCTGCGGGCACTTCACAGTGTCAAAGTGGGAGAGCGAAAACGGATACTCAATCTCGGGATCAATACGGGGGATGAGTTTGACCTCATCCGAACCCTTGTACCTCGTGATGAATATCTGAATATTGAACTTGTCGGGATTGACCACTCGCAGAGTGCGATTTCGGTGGCTCAAGAGCGATTTAGTGAAGGGAATGCCGTTTTTTATGCCCACGACATCAACGATCTCGCCTCACTGAATCTGGGACGATATGACCTCATCATTACGATCGGAACCCTCCAAAGCAGCGGCTTAGAGTTTAAACCCCTCTTTGCATCACTGGTACAAGAGTATCTCACCCCCGATGGAGCAATGATTTTGGGATTCCCGAATTGTCGCTGGATGAGCGGAGAGATGATCTATGGAGCCAAAGCACCGAACTACCCCTATTCGGAGATGTCCATCCTCATCAAAGATATCTACTACTGCAAAAAATATTTACAGCAAAAGAAGTTTAGAGCAACGGTAACGGGAAAAGATTATCTTTTCCTCACGGCGACAAAAATCGGACTATGAAACAGTTTATCCTTTTTGACAATGACGGGGTACTCGTCGAAACGGAACTCTGGTATTTTCGTGCCAATGAGAAGGCGATGAAAGAGCTGGGGGTCACACTGGAACTGGAGTATTATCTGGAGCTGATGAAACACGGGGGGAACTGGTGGGAACTCGCACAGGAGAAGGGTGTGACAGTAGAAGAGATCAACCGCGCCCGAGAGCGCCGAAGCCGCTATTATCAGCACTATCTTCGCAGTGAAAATATCTTTATCGATGGAGTCGAAGAGGTACTTTCCGAACTTTCAAACGATTACCGGATGGGGATCGTCACCACCTCCCGACGGGTCGATTTCGAGCTGATTCATCATGAAAAAAAGCTCACCCGATATATGGATTTTATCCTCTGCGAAGAGGATTATCCGAGGGCAAAACCCCATCCCGATCCCTATCTCAAAGGGTTAGAATGCTTTGGTGCCCAAGCACATGAAGCGATCGTCGTCGAAGATTCACAGAGGGGACTTACTGCGGCGGTGAGTGCCGGAATCGAATGTGCTGTCGTCAAAAACGATTTTACGGCAAGTCATGATTTCAGTGCGGCAACGTATCGAATCGATTCCTTGAAAAATCTGAAAGCGTTGCTCAACCGTTAATCTTCAGGCAATCCTTTGTCCCATACGTCATGTTTACTGTGTTCTTTGTGGTCAAATTTTTCATTTTTAAGATGATAGGCCGCTTTATCTTCGGTTACACAAAAGAGTTCATAGATCATAAGGTGCGGATTATGTTTGACGACGACATCTAAAATATCCAATCCGTTTGCATAGCGTTGTATTTCGGCAATAGCATCAATATCTTTAGAGACGATTTTAACGACTAAATCACCCTTATAGCCTGCATACGTATTGATATCCTCAATATTATAATCCAACGCAAATCTAATGATCTTTTTTCGCTCTGATTGCATCGTATTCCCTCTTTCTGTACTCTAACAATTTAAGCCCATATTAGCACATCCCTATTTTAAATCCGTTTATAACGACTTCAATGACGGTGATTCGCCGCATTTACACGAACATGCTACAATATCCCCTTCATGCAAAAAGGAGAAAAATGGGACGCATCCTCTTTTTATTTATTCTTTTCTTCTCCATTGAGCTCTTTGGGCGCAGCGACGTAGAAGCCATTAATCTCTCCTTGCAATCACTCCAAAGTGAAGAATCCCTTCTCGATACGGCGGTATTGGATAATACTCTCGATCGCTATAGGGGAACGATCTCTCCCCTGTATAAACGCTACCAAGTAACGACAGAAGAGTTAGGGCGTGTCAAAGCGAAATTTGCAGATGCGGGAATCCCCCTTTTTTTTGCCCTTATCCCCTATGCAGAGTCTAAATTCAACCCTACATCCCATGGGTACGGTACGGCAGGATTATGGCAATTTACTAAACAAAGTGGTCGTAATTTCGGCTTGAGCGTCAAAAAAGGGAACGATGAACGTCTCGATCCAGATCGTTCCACGGATGCGGCAATACGGTACATACAATATCTAAAAAAAGAGTTTGGAAGCTGGTATTTGGCTGATTTCGCGTATGCGATGGGAGAGGGGACACTTCGTCGACTGATTCAAAAAAACGGCAGTAAAAAAATGTCTGTTTTGCTCAAAGATCCCCATTTTCCTTCAGGAACCAAAGCCCATTTTGCCAAAACACTTCTCTTAGATGCAAAAATTCATTATTCAAATGACGATACGGAACAAAACTAAACTCTCCCGCTCAAGGGAGGGAGAAGTGCATATATCTTAGAAACGGTATCCGATTTTTACCTGTGCACGGTAGTTATCGAGATCTTCTTTTTGATTGGGAGTCAATTCAGCTTTTTGTGTCCACTGCCACCGTATATCGGCACCGGTATAGATCTCTTTGCTAATGTTGTATTTTAAACCGGTTCCTGCTTGCAGGGTAAATACCGTGTCACTTTTAGCAGCATCTGAAAAGATAACTCCGAAACCGGGACCGAATCCCCATTCCACACCGTTATTTAAGGTAATGAGATAATACGGGTTAAATTCAAGATTGGTCATCTCCAGCCCGTCACTGTCAAAACGGTTCAGCATAATTTGCTGTCTGAGGTTATCCCATGGGAGGGTAAAAACAGGGCAATCCAATGAGATTTCGATCCCTGCGGTAGAACCTGCCGCATTCAC
>NZ_MIBU01000092.1:0-12559 GCF_001830725.1 Sulfuricurvum sp. RIFOXYD12_FULL_44_77 | reverse complement strand
TCAAACCGTGCATCCAAATGTTTCTCGGCGATAGCCATCACCTCATCAGAACTTCGAAGCAACGGAGTTACCCCCGCGCACTCGTGTAAGGTTTTAAAGGTGCCTGCGGTGAAGATCGCCAATGACATCGGGGTGTTGAGCGAGGCGAGAGAGTGTATAACGCTCTCAAAATCATCCGCCCACTGTAATGCCGACGCAGAGTAGATGCGATCAAATCGCTCCTCGCTCAAGCTCTCAAATAATAACGGATCATTGAAATTTCCCAATAATAATTCAACATTGGAATTTTTAGGGTGGTGTTCTAACATTTGCTCTGAAAAATCGACACCGACGAAACGCTCAATCTCCCAATCGATCAATGAGTAGAGGGTTCCGTTTCCGCATCCCAAATCCACTATACGCTTCGGCTGATTCGGGGTAGAAGCAATCAGTTTTTGGGCAACAAGCCGCTGAATAACATTGCGACTGCCGTACTGGGCCGCATAGCGGGAAAACTCATGACACGCATTGCTCATCGGCGGTTAATGACCAATGCGATGATAAAGATAACCAAGAGGCACAAGACGATCGCCGCACCGCTGGGGAGTGAAAAAAGATACGAAGCACTCAATCCGATCACCACAGAGATAAGGGCGATGGCGATAGAGAGGAGGGTGGTGGGATAAAAACCCATCCCGAATCGGATCGCGGCGACGGGAGGGATCACCATCAACGCACCGATCAAAAGGGTTCCGACCACCCGAATGGAGAGGGCAATGATAACGGCGATAATGCTTACCAACATGAAATTAAGCAAGGTGACGCGAATGCCTCCCGCTCGGGCAACATCCTCATCAAACGCGATAAAGTAGAGCTCTTTGAAAAACGCGAGTAATAATGCCATCGCTAACGAGCCGAAAATCCCCATGACCCATAAATCCTGAGTACTTACCGAGAGGATCGATCCGAAAAGATAGCTAAAAAGAGAGGCGTTAAACGATCCTGCCATAGAGACGATGACAATCGCCAGTGCGAGGGAGCCTGAGAGAAAAATGGCGAGTACCGAATCAGAATACATCCCGTGAACACTGCGCAGGTACTCGATCATCCACGATGCGACTAAAGAGGCTAACACCGCCATCCACAGAGGACTCATACCGAATAATAACCCCACCGAGACCCCGACAAGGGAGACGTGTGCCAAGGTTTCACTCAAAAGTGAATAACGGCGGAGGACGATAAACGATCCGCTCAATGAGGCGAGCACGGCAATCATAAGCCCCGCGATAAAAGCGCGCTGCATAAAGGGATAATCAAGCATTTCCAGTAGCATCAACTATCCTTCTAATGGTTATGGCTCACGACGTGCGCCGGTGTGCCGTAGAGTCGGCTCATCTCGTCACATCGGATCATCTCGGCAGGGTTTTGGGAGACAAGCACCGTTTGGTTCACAAATAAAACACGGGTAATGTCCTCGGCAATGACCCCGATATCGTGGGTGATAAAGAGGATAGACATTTTTTTGGTGCGGTTGAGGGTTCGGAGGAGTTCATAAAAACGGTGCTGTGATTCGACATCGACCCCCGTGTTAGGTTCATCGACGATCAATACATCGGGGTTAGACGCCAAAGCGCGAGCGATCATCACCCGCTGACGCTGACCGCCGGAGAGGTTTCCGATAAGACGATCCGATAAATCACTGACCCCCATCAGCTCCATCGCCTCCGAAATCGCCGTTTTATCATCACGTGATTCGAATCCAAGAATCCCCCGCACGGCATATCGCCCCATCCCGACCACTTCACGTACCGTAGCCGGAAACGTACTGTCCACAAGGGCGGAGCGTTGAGGAACATACCCGATACGGTTCCAATCACGAAAGCGGTTTTGAGGGATGCCAAAAAGTTTGATATCCCCTGAAGTCGGTTTTTCGAGTCCCAGCAAGAGGCGGACGAGGGTCGTTTTTCCTCCGCCGTTGGGACCGATGATGGCGCAATATTCTCCCGATAATATGCGAAATGCTGCCCCTTTGAGGACAAGAGTACCTTGCCGCTCAAAATTGAGACCGTTCACTTCGAAAAGACTCGGGAAAAATTTCAACGGCACTCCATCGCTTCACGCAGTTTTTTTAAGTTCTCACGCATAATCGTAAGATAGGTTTGATGCGATTTTAACTCATCTTGGCTAATATTTTCCAGCGGTTGAAGCGGTACCGCTTTGGCACCCGTCTCACGGGCAATCGTTTGAGAGACGTTATCGTTGATCATCTCTTCAAAAAAGATCGTTTTGACACCATGCTCTTTTACCGTTGCAATAATATCGGCAATGTTTTTGGCACTTGGCTGCTCATCGCTTGAGAGACCGACTACCGAAATGTTTTCAAGTTTATTCGAATGTGCCAAATATCCGAACGCGTCATGGTTGGAGACAAGTGTCCGATTGTTACACTCCGCCAACCCCTTAGTATACTCAGCTTTGAGTTTTTGAAGTTCTCCAATGTAAGTGGCGGCATTACCATGAAATATCTCCGCTTTGCTCGGAAGACGTTTCGAGAACTCGGCGTCCAATGTTTGGGTCATTTTGATCATGTTATCAATATCGAGCCAGTAATGAGGATCATAGGCTCCGTGTTGATGCTCTTCATCATGCCCCTCCTCATGTTCTTCTTCACTTTTTTGCATCGCAACGTGCTGACTCATATCAATAATTTGCGTCGTTTTAGGAAGGGTGTTTTTCAAACTCTCTGCCCACGTCTCAAAACCTGCACCGTTGTAGATAAATAATGATGCATTCGAAATTTCGGCTACTTGCGTCGGATTAGGGGAAAACATGTGTGCGTCACCGCCCAAAGGGATGATGTTGTGAACCTCCAACTCATCCCCTGCGATGTTACGAGCCGCTTCATAGAGGGGGAAAGTGCTTACGGACACAATTGGTTTTACCTCTCCCTCTGTTTGTTTCGCTTGAGGCTTCGGTGAAAAAAAGCTGACTCCGATAACGATAGCGACGATTACACCGCCAAAAACTATTAATCGTTTTGTATCCATAATTCAGGTTCCTTATATAAAATTCGGATACCATTCTAATGCAACTAAGTTGCAATAAACCTTAAATTTTAAGAAGTCTTATCAAAATGACACTCGATGAAAAAATAACCCAGGGCGGCTTTCGACTCACTGCCCCCCGAAAAAAGATACTCACCATCTTTGCCGATCAGAAACAACCGATCAGTTTTGAAGAGTACGCCGCGCTTGATCCAAAAATCGATAAAAGCACTTTTTACCGGACAATGCAACGCTTCGAATCCGCCCATATCATCAACGGTATCGAATCGGATGAAGGAAAACGGTATTTTGAACTCTCCGAAAATATCCATCCCCATTTCATCTGCCAAATCTGCCACACGATTTCCTGTTTAAGCCCCCAATCGATTATCCAGCAAGAGGGTTACACTATCGACTCCATCATTTATAAAGGACGATGCCCCCAATGTTCCGCGTCTTAATTTTAGTCTCTACGTGGGTAAGCCTCAGCTGGGGATGTCTGGCATGCAGTTACGGCGATATCAAAGTGCTCACCCATCTTTATCTCAATGTCTCAAACAACACCCTCAAATCGGTTGATGTGGAGTGGACGCTTGATCCAATGTTCTCACAAATGGTACTGGGAGATTTCGACACCAACCGAAACACTAAATTTGAAAACAGTGAACGCTATGAAGTCTATAAATCAATAGCCTCTATGAAAGAGATGGGCTTTTTTATCCGTCCCACTCTCAATAATCGTAAAATTTGGCTCAAAAAGCTTAACAACTTTACCGTTAGAGTGGAAAAAGGGCTGGTAATTTATCGATTTAATATCCCTCTCAATGAGCCTATCAAGCAATCACTACATCTTCGCATCGCTTACGATGCCAATGCCGCTTTCAATAACGGAATAATTTATCATCTGAACGATAAAACTGTATTTCTCACACCTAATAAATCAGCGCGTATAGCCACTAAACTCACCAAGCCTAAGATTTCCAAAGGTTCTGATTCTGTTTTGGATATCTCTTTACAGCCCCTAACCATTGCCCTAGCATCACCGCTTGGGGGGAATACTCAAAACACGCAAGAGGGTGGATTTAGCGAAAGCTTACGAACCCTTACCGAAAAAATCCACGCCACTCTAATCGAGGCTCAAGAACACCCGAACGTACATACCATCGGAGCTATTCTTCTCTTCTCCCTTCTCTATGGCATCCTTCATGCAGCGGGTCCCGGTCATGGAAAAACATTGGTGGCGAGTTATTTCAGCGTCAATGAGCGCAGTTACGGACGGGGGATCGGGATAGCTCTCCTCATTGCGACGACGCATGTAATAAGTGCTTTTGCCATCACGATGATCCTCTACTGGTTTGTTCACACCATGTTTTCCCAAACGATTCAAGATGTTTCCCTCTATGCCACCAAAGCAAGCGGAGTTGTCATTCTCACAATCGCCCTCTATTTAGCCCGTCAAAAATGGAATTTTTACCGTCAAAAACCTGCTGCAATGCGATTTAGTACCGCAGCACCGCACGTCAGCAGCTGCGGATGTCACAGCTGTAAAACTACCGCCAACTCGACCGATTTGATGCTAATTTTGGGCGCAGGGATTGTCCCATGTCCCGGAACCATTGTTGTCTTTTTGTTCGCCATTTCCATGGGAATGATTTGGCTGGGGGCGGTGAGTGCCATGGTGATGAGTCTGGGGATGGGAATGACGATCGCGATCACAGCGGCTTTGGGGACGGCTTTACGGAAAAAAGGCAGCTCTTATGGCAACAAAGCTCTCAAAATTATCGATATTCTAGGGGTAGCGATAATGTTTTCAGCCAGTTTACTCTTAATTATGGGGTCTTAAATGCTGATCACGAAAAAATATAATAATACGCTACGGACGAAACAACCATAGCAAACATAAAAGCGACTTTTTTCTTTTGGGTACATTTTGAACACACATTCTCTCCCTTGTTTAAAAAGGGTATTTTAGTCCTACTCTTTTAAAAGGAAGCTTCATTCGAGACTTATAAACACTATGCTATAATCGCGAACTTTTTTAAAAATCAAGGATTAACATGACAGGTATACTGCTCATCGTGCAGATCGTTTTGGTCGTTATGATCACCATCGCGGTACTGCTACAAAAAAGCTCAAGCATCGGTTTGGGAGCATACAGCGGTTCCAACGAATCGGTTTTCGGGGCTAAAGGACCGGGAAGCTTTTTGGCTAAAGTAACCTTTTTTCTCGGATTTGTTTTCGTAGTCAACACCATTGCATTGGGCTATTTTTACGCTCAGCAAAAAAATGCTTCCGTTGTTGATTCTATGATCGATACTACAGAAGTTACGGCGCCGACGATCAATATCGTCAACGACACCAACACTACCAAATAAGACGAAGGGGAATTTCATGTTAAACGAAGTGTATCAATTTTGTGAAGAGAAGATGCAAGGGAGCTGTGAGCACTTGCTCAGCAACTTTCGCACACTCCGCACAGGACGTGTCACCACTAAAATATTGGATAATGTTCGTGTCGATAACTACGGCTCACTCACTCCGATCGATCAAGCAGCGAGTGTTTTAGCCACCGACGCTACAACGATTACTATCTCTCCATGGGATAAATCAATGCTTAGCGTTATCGAAAAAGCGATTATGAAAGCCGATATCGGTGTTAATCCGAACAACAACGGAACCGAAATCAAGCTTTTCTTCCCTGCAATGACGGTTGATCAGCGTCAAGAGACGGCAAAAAAAGCCAAGGGGATGGCGGAAGATGCGAAAGTAGCGGTACGTAATGACCGTAAAAAAGCAAACGACAAAATCAAAGTACTCGAAAAAGACAAACTCGTTACGGCTGATGAATCTAAATCAGCTCAAGATCAAGTTCAAAAAATCACCGATAAATTTATTGCCAAAATCGAAGAATTGCTCAAAAGTAAAGAGCAAGATATCTTGACGGTATAACTGTGATGGATATCAAACAAATCTACCTCGATGCGAGCGCGATGCTCGAGGGACATTTTAAACTCAGCTCAGGCAACCACTCTGCCTATTACCTCCAATCGGCAAAAGTGTTGGAACAACCGAAAACGGCAAAACTCCTCGCCGATGCGCTGAGTGATACGATCAAAGCAAGCGGAATTGCTATCGATACCGTCTGTGCCCCTGCCCTCGGCGGTTTGATCGCAGGATTCGCCCTCGCGACGGCACTCGACAAACGCTCCATTTTTGCAGAGCGTGTCAACGGTGAGATGCAAATTCGTCGCGGATTTGAGATCACTCCGGGCGAACGTGTCCTCATCTGTGAAGATATCATCACCACCGGCG
Source organism: Sulfuricurvum sp. RIFOXYD12_FULL_44_77 (assembly GCF_001830725.1). Classification (NCBI taxonomy): domain Bacteria; kingdom Pseudomonadati; phylum Campylobacterota; class Epsilonproteobacteria; order Campylobacterales; family Sulfurimonadaceae; genus Sulfuricurvum; species Sulfuricurvum sp. RIFOXYD12_FULL_44_77. The sequence goes on along the minus strand of NZ_MIBU01000092.1, from coordinate 6,224 downwards.
GCTCGGCAATGGAAGCCGCAAAGGCGATCGAAGCCCTCGGTGGCGTAGTGGTGGGATTTGCCGCTCTTGCCAATCGCGGTTTTTGTAAACGCGACGGCAGTGCGTTGGAGCGTAAAGCTAACTGTGCACTCTCCTCGGACAAACCTCTTTTTGCTCTTGCTGATTTCGATTTCGAAATGTATGCACCCGATAACTGTCCGTTGTGCGTAAACGGAAGCGAAGCGATTAAACCGGGTTCACGAGGAAACTGATGTCTGAGAATTTCAAACTCGATATGGCACACCTCCAGCGGGTACAGCGTACCCTTCGCAAAGCGGGAAATATTTTCCCCAACGAAAAAGAGCTCGTCGCAACACTCGAAGATTTGATTATCAAAGCCCAAGACGATACCTCGCTCAATACCTACTATCATATGGCGCAGTATCTTAAACAGCGTCTTAAAGAGTTGAAAGCCAACCTTGATCAGCCGCTCGAAGCCGTTGATACCGCCATAGAAGATCTGGAGTGGTCAATCGGCTATCTTCAGTGGCTTGTAACCGAACAGCCTAAAAAATCATAATTCGCAGGTTAGCGCTTCGCTCACAAGGCGGGCAGCCACCTCTTTTTTCCCATCAATCGTAATCGTGATAGGAAGGCCGCGTAACTCCCGTTTCTCTTCCAAACTCACCACTTTAACGACCAGTTTGACCTCCGGAGCATATCGGAGTATCGCTTCGCAGATTAGCCGCTTTTTCTCAAGATTGTCGAGGGTAATAATAACACTGACGGAATCTTTGGTGCAGAGTTTATCCAAAATAGCACTCTTGGACATATCCCCGAAATAGACCTCTTGATGGTCACGAAGCGCCTCTTGGACGTGCTTATAGCTGTTATCGGCTACGACATAGTCGACTCCCGAAGCACGCAGCTCTTTTGCCACAAACTTTCCGACGATACCGTATCCGCACACAATAATATGGTTGTGCCGTCCCGGAAGCATCGCAAAGGTTTCGGTTACACTGACATCTTTGAAAAAATAGCCGCTGATAGTCGCTAGATAGGTCAGGACAAACGGAGTCAGGATAATCGAAAGAACCGCCACTAAAACCAAAAGCTGAGAGAGCTCTTCGGGAATCAATCTGTAATTTCCCGCCAATGCGAATATAGCAAACGAAAATTCCCCCACTTGCGCGAGGGCAATAGCGGTTTTAAAGGCTATTTTTGACTGTGAATGGATTCGAATTACACCGAAAATTACGACGGCTTTCACCGCTAAAACGACACCGAGAATGGCTAGTATCTCGAAAAAATGGCTCGTAAAGAGTGCCAAATCGATCTTCATCCCCACCGTGACAAAGAATGTCCCGAGTAACAAATCTTTAAAAGGGGCGATATCCGATTCGACTTTATGATGGTAACGGGTTTCGGCAATGATCATCCCCGCGACAAATGCCCCCAGCGAATAGGTAAACCCTGCATAGGAAGCGAGCAGTGAGGAGGCAACGACGATGACCAAAACAGAGCCCATAAACAACTCGTCCACTTCACTGGAAGAGGAGAAATGGAGCAGCCATGTCATCACCCGCTTACCGACAATAAAAAGCGATCCGACAATGACGACCGCACTGATGGCCGTTTGAAGTAAAACATCACCGATATCTTTACCGTTTGAGCTCAAAAAACCGATCAAAATCAGGATCGGGATGACGGCAATATCTTGAAAAATCAAAATTCCCGTCGCTTTTTGACCGTAAGGTCGGGCAATCTCTTTGGTCGATTTTAGATAACTGAGGACGACCGCCGTTGATGAGAGTGAAAGAGCCATAGAGGTAATCAAAGCGCTCTCCAATGAGATACCAAAACCCCAGTAGGCAATCGCAAAAAAGATCACGGAGGAGAGAAGAACCTGCAGCGATCCGTTAAAAAAAACATCGGTTTTCATCGTGGAGAGGCGTTGAAGCGAGACTTCAAGCCCGATCGTGAACATCAAAAAGACCACACCGAATTCGGCGATCATCTCTAAGGTATGCGAATCACTCATATGGCGCAAATCGAAAGCATACGCTACCGTCACACCCGTTAGAATGTATCCGATAATTTGAGAAATTCCAAACCGTTTTAAAATAAGATTGACAATGATCGACATTCCCAACGCTATCGTGACGTAATATAAAGCCGATTCCATTAAATTCCATCTTTCAAACGTTTTTATAAGTCTTAAAAGTATATAATACGTTCCTTAAGAAGAGCGGCAATTTGTCGACGTTTTGGATCATCACGACCCATTTAACCCAATCGTAAAACGCTAAGAGCTAAGGAATGATTCAATGACCAAATATATTTTTGTAACCGGCGGAGTTCTGAGTTCACTCGGAAAAGGGATTACGGCAGCCAGCATCGGTGCACTCCTCAAACACTCCGGCAAACAAGTCGGTATGCTCAAAATCGATCCCTATATCAATGTCGATCCGGGAACTATGAGTCCTCTAGAGCACGGTGAAGTTTTTGTTACCAAAGATGGAGCAGAGACCGATCTCGATATCGGAAACTACGAGCGTTTTCTCGACACCTCCTTTTTACGTACCAGCAACTTTACAACCGGTCAGGTTTACAGTTCGGTCATTGAACGTGAACGCAGCGGCGGATATTTAGGACAAACGATTCAAGTCGTCCCTCATATCGTCGGAGAGATTGTCGATCGGATCAAAAAAGCGGGTGAGGGGCATGAGATTCTTGTCGTCGAGCTTGGCGGTACCGTCGGAGATATCGAAGGGCTTCCGTTTATGGAGGCGATCCGTACGATGAAACACGATGACGAGGTTGAGGGGACATTTTTCATCCATGTCACCCTCATCCCGTTCATCAAAGCAGCCGGTGAGCACAAAAGCAAACCGACACAGCACTCGGTTCAAGAGCTTCGCCGTATCGGAATCACTCCGCAGATGATTATCGCCCGTAGTGAAGAAAAACTCCCGAAAACCTTTAAAAAGAAACTCGCGTTAGCGTGTGATGTCAGCGGTGACAGTATCATCGAAGCGATGGATGAGCAAACCATTTACGCCGTGCCGCTCAGCTTTTTACAACAAAATATCCTTGCTCCGATCAGCAAAGAGTTGGGATTGGGCGAACTCAAACCCGATATGGAACAATGGGATTCATTGGTCAAAAAAATCGTCTCTCCGAAATACCACGTCACGATCGCTTTCGTCGGTAAATATTTGGAGCTCAAAGAGTCGTACAAATCACTGATCGAAGCCCTCATCCACTCCGGTGCACACCTCGATACCCGTGTAGCAATCCACTGGGTTGACAGTGAAAAAATCGAAACACAGGGGGCCGAAGCTCTTTTACGTGATTGTGATTCGGTTCTCGTAGCGGGCGGTTTCGGTAATCGCGGCGTTGAGGGGAAAATTCAGGCAATCCGCTATGCCCGTGAAAACAAAATCCCGTATTTGGGAATTTGTTTGGGAATGCAGCTCTCCATCGTCGAGTATGCCCGTAACGTGTTAGGTTATGAGGATGCCAACTCGATTGAGTTTAACCCAGCAACAACCCATCCGATGATCTATTTGATCGATAATTTTATCGACCAATCGGGTGAAACACAACTCCGTACACACCATTCACCTATGGGAGGGACGCTCCGCTTGGGTGAATATCCGTGCGAAACGAAAGAGGGTTCAAACCTCCGCACCGCCTATAATAACGAAGCCCTTATCCATGAGCGCCATCGTCATCGATACGAAGCTAATCCAACCTATCGTGCGGCGCTTGAAGCTGCGGGAATGGTCGTAACCGGAGAATCACACGGTCTTATCGAAGCGGTAGAGATTCCTGCGCATCCGTGGTTTTTAGGGGTACAGTTCCACCCTGAATTCACCTCACGTCTCCAAAGCCCGAATGCTTCGATCCTCGGATTTGTAAAGGCAACTTTCTCGCATGCAAACCCTGCCTGAGGTTCCCCTACTCGATCATAGTGCTCTGGGGAGTTTTTTAGCGCGCCGATTTGAGGCGCAGAGTGAAAAGCTCTCCGATATCCCCCACCCCAGTCTTCTCAAAGATGCCCAGAAAGGTGTCGAACGGCTCGCACATGCTATCCGTAACGGTGAACGTATCGCACTGGTGGGTGATTACGATGTCGACGGCGTCACCTCGACCGCGATCGTCAAACGTTTTTTCGACCTCATCCCCTACCCCCTCATCACCACGATACCCAACCGATTTACCGACGGATACGGTGTCTCGAAAAATGTACTGGAGCGACTCGATGCCGATGTTATTTTTACGGTCGATAACGGGATCAATGCCCTCGAAGCAGCAGAGGTATGTAAAGCAAGAGGGATTGATCTGATCATTACCGATCACCATACCCCGGGTGATAGCCTCCCTAATGCCTATGCCATCATCAATCCCAAACAGAGCGATTGCCCCTATCCGTTCAAGGAGATATGCGGCGCACAGGTAGGATGGCTTCTTATGGGGCTTCTTAAACAAGAGCTGGGACTCACGAGCGATATGCGGCAATTTTTCCCTTTTCTCTCCCTCGCGATTATCGCCGATGTTATGCCCCTTGTGGGGATCAATCGTGCCATCGTCAAAACGGGTCTGGAGATGATGCAAACATCAACCCTCTCCCCTTTTGTGATGATCCGCGATTTTCTAAACCGTTCCGCCATCTCGGCGGAAGATATCGCTTTTCAAATCGCTCCGCGTATTAATTCGGCAGGAAGACTCGAAGATGCCTCCATCGCCCTCGATTTTCTGCTGGCCGACACCACCGAGCGGGCATACCATCAGTTTGAGCTTCTCACCTCTCTCAATACATTGCGTAAAGAGACCGAAGCGCAAACGACATCAGAGGCGATGCTGCACGTTAACCATGATGATCCCATCATAGTCGTCGCCGGTGAGCACTGGAATGAGGGGGTTGTCGGAATCGTCGCCTCTCGTCTTGTCAACCATTTTCAAAAGCCTGCCATTGTCCTGAGTCTCCATAACGGCATTGCAAAAGGGTCCGGTCGCAGTATCGGCAACGTCGATCTCTATACCCTTATCAAATCCCAAGAGCACCTCCTCGTCAAATTCGGCGGACACAAAATGGCGGCAGGACTCTCCATGGAAGATGACGCCGTAGAGTCGTTTCGACGCGGGATCAATGACGCGGCCAAACATGTTAATCCAAAAGACTTTATCCCCCATAACGATATTGTCGGGGAGTTGGAGCACGAGATGATCAATTTTCAACTCCTTGAACTTCTGGAGCGATTCGAGCCTTACGGCGAAGGGAATCCCCGCCCGCGATTTTTGATTCGTGAGGCCGATGTCGTTACGGTAAAACTCTTCGGAAGCGATCAGTCCCACAGCCGTGTTGAACTGCGTCCCTCACGGCTCAGCCCCAAAACACTTGAACTGATTGCGTTTCGGCGGACACTCGAATGCCCCCAGAGCAAAAAAATGTCGTGCAGTTATACGGTGAATAAAAACGAGTGGAATGGACGGGTCTCTCTTCAGCTCATGGTGGAGCGGATATTTTGATCCTCCGTATCCTCATCACCGCTCTCATTCTTATCGGGTGTAGTACCCCAAGCGATACCCTCCCCTACCCGCTGCTCATCAGTGAAGAGGGGCTGGGTGCTATCCATCCGGAGACTCCGTTTGAGCAGATCAGCACGTCACTAAGCGGCTTTGAATTTGAGAAACTGAGCCAAATCTCTCCGCAAGAGAGCGAAATACTATTTCAGATGAAACGGGGGAATTCCGCAATGGCACACATCGTCTCCGATGCTTCCGGAAAAAAGATCGCTTCCATTCATATCCTCTCACCCCTCATTAAAAATAAGAATAACCAAGGGCTAGGAGATATATTGCTGCAAACAAAAACCCTCAATTGCAGTGATGATCTCTGCCACTACGCCGAGGAGCCCTCCCTCCTCTACCGAATCGATTCAAAAAGCAGAACGATTCGCGAAATAACCTATCAAAAGCTATAATACGGGATGGACACATTTTTTATTGAATTTCGCGATCCCCTTTTCGGCATCGTCGTTTTTTTTATCCTCCTTTTCATCCTCTCCTTTCTAAGCTACTGGTGGGGGCGGTATAAAAGCGCGCGTGAACACCATGACCTCGAATCGTTTTTAGGCAAATTCGAATCGATCGGCGAGGGGGAAAAACTTACCGAGCAAGTAGAGACCAACTCCCTCAGCTCCGAATCGTGGCTGTTGTTGGCACAAAGTTTCGAGCAT
>NZ_MIBU01000091.1:0-1767 GCF_001830725.1 Sulfuricurvum sp. RIFOXYD12_FULL_44_77 | reverse complement strand
ACACACGCCCGCCGAATACAGACTGAAAGCCGTCACGGAACGTAGTGTCCATCACATCGATGTATTTTTTTGCCATTTACCTATTCCCTACTTTTTAATTTTGTTCTAGATATGATTAGTGACGAACAGTGATATTGTTTGCTTTAATCACGTTGATGATCGATTGAATTTGTTTCATTTTTGCCTCTTCATCGTCCATATTGTGGATCGCCTCAAGGTTAAAGGTGGTTAGTTTCGTATCCAAATATCCCGTATCGAGCTCCCCTTTGATGAAATGTTCATCACGGACAATTTGGCGGTGAAGGGCGATATTGGTCGGAATCCCCTCGATCAAGAACTCATCCAATGCACGTCGTGCTTTACGAACAGCATCTTCCCACGTCAACGCCGAAACGATCAATTTTCCGATCATCGAATCGTAGTTTGAGGGAATTTGATAGTTGGTATAGGCCATAGAGTCCAAACGAACTCCCGGACCGCCCGGTGCAAGGTAATTGGTGATAAGACCCGGAGATGGGACAAAGCCCATTTTCGGATTCTCCGCATTGATACGAAATTCGATCGCGTACCCTCGGAATTTAATCTCTTCTTGTAAGAATTTGAGCTGATCCCCCTCCGCAATCTCTATCATACGCTGAATCAAATCGATCCCTGAGATCGCTTCGGTAACCGGATGTTCTACCTGAACACGGGTGTTCATTTCGATAAAGTAGATATTGTCATCTTGATCCACCAGATATTCGATAGTTCCGACACTCTCATAGCCCAGTTTGAACATCGCTTTGGTCGAGATGCGGTACAACTCACGGCGAGTTGCTTCATTCAACAATGGTGAAGGGGCAATCTCGATTACTTTTTGGTGGCGACGTTGGATCGAGCAGTCACGGTCTCCGAGGTGGACAACGTTACCGTATTTATCGGCAACAATTTGAATCTCAATGTGGCGAGGATTTTTAAGATATTTTTCGATGAATACTTCACCTCGGCTAAAGAAACGCAATGCCTCTTTGGTTGCCGACTCGTACATCTCTTTAAAATCAGATGCCTTCTCAACGATACGCATACCGCGTCCGCCGCCGCCGAATGCCGCTTTGATAATAATCGGGAATCCGATACCCGTAGCAATTTTTTCCGCATCATCGATATTATCGATCGGCTCATCCGTACCCGGAAGCATCGGAACACCTACCGCTCTCATCGCCACTTTAGACGCCATTTTATCCCCGAAAAGGGCGATATGTTCAGGCTTCGGTCCGATGAAGATAATTCCGTTATCGATACACGCCTGAGCGAATTCTGCACTCTCCGATAAAAACCCGTATCCCGGATGGATCGCGTCACAATCGGCTTTTTTTGCCAAAGAGATAATACGCTCATAATCAAGATACGCAGCAATCGGATCGCCCATAATCGGGTAGCACTCATCCGCTTTACGAACCCATACGCCGTTCATATCCACTTCAGAAAAAACAACGACACTTTTGATTCCTAGCTCTTTACAAGCACGGATAATCCGTAAAGCGATCTCACCGCGATTGGCTATCAAGATTTTTTTGATCTTAGTCGTTTTCATATTTTTCCTCATTAACAAAGTTTTATGAATCGAATTCTAGAGAAATCGATATCAAAATGGGATCAAAAAAACACTCTCTCTTTTGAACGTTTGGCTGAATTTCACCTAAACCGCACTACAATTCGTCTATGCAACTTTTTTATATGTATCGGCACTATATTGTTACCTTTTTCCTCTTTCTCCTGATCACGGGA
>NZ_MIBU01000090.1:0-2354 GCF_001830725.1 Sulfuricurvum sp. RIFOXYD12_FULL_44_77 | reverse complement strand
AACTTGAGATACCGTTTAAGTTCGATAATACCGCTGGAGAGTGAGGGGGGAACAGGCGCTGATGCGGTGATGTCCACATCCTGAACACTGTTGTCTCGGGAGAGGAGCAGTTTGGTGTTGATTACATCCAGTAAATTTTTGAGCTGTTCATCTTTCGCGGTATAGATCTCTTCAATCCGTTCCCGCTCCGCAATGAGCATTTGCTCCTTGTCGTTGACTAAGCGATCGATTTTGGTTTCGAGCTCTTTGATTTTGAGTTTAAGTTGCTGGTTCTCTTTTTGATAGAGGGCAATTATCATGCCGACAGTTGTTTTTTGAGGAGCTGGTGCTGCTGCTGAGGGTTTGCTCTGTTGGGCAAGTTCTTGACGTTTTTCTTCATCCAATGAACTTCTAGGGACGATAATGTAGGTAACGCCCCCCTCGATAATATAGTTGAGTCGTTTTGTCCTAAGTTTGTTTTGGATCATCTCTTTGGACATTTTAAAGGTTTTGGCATATTCATCGACCGTAAAACGCATACATCCTCCTTAAGGATATTATGAGTGTTATATTACCCAAAAAAGGGTGTCTCTGATTAGTGTTTTTTAGGTGCAGCATTCCAAGAGGGTTTTGGGGGAGGGATAATCCCCCCTTTTCTCATCCAAATAAGATAGCCGCTATGGGTGATATTATGTTTATCCTGAAAGGTGTGGAGAGAACTGTGCCGAAATTCACATTCTTCCAAAAGCTGATGAAAATCTTTATGCAACGTTAAAAATGCTTGCAGTGATTCATACGCTGAATCGGAAATAATAACGGTACTGACAACGAGATTTTTGATTTCAACGTAACGCGCGCACTCATTTAAACCATCACCTATGAAATTTTCATTTCCCAAAATGTCTTCAAAATGGTGTACTTTTCCCGTATGAACCGCGACACGAATCCCTTTGAAATAAGGGTACTCTTTGGCAATATAATCGGAAAAATGGATAAATGAGAGTCCTAATAAAGGACCAAACCCCTGCAAGGAGGGGTGAAGAATACAATAAAAGCCATCACCTGTCGGGATCATCCCCTGCAGCATCTTATCCATTGTGATACCGGAAGCTTTGAGCATTTTCAGGATCATTTTTTTATAGGTTAGAGAGAGATAGGAGATTATTTCAAGCTGCTCATCCATGCGCAGACGTGAGAAATCGATGATATCGATGAGGACAATATCGGTGGTGATTGCTCTTTTTCTCATAGTAAAACCTGTAAAACTAAATTACCTCAATTGTAGTCTAAAATTGCTGAGATTGGCTAAAACATGATCGGGTCGGTTTTAGGAATGATCCCAAAGTGTGTTACTATTATCCGAAAATATCTATTTAGGTTGACCTTATGCAAAAACGAACCAAGATTTTAGCGACGGTTGGTCCCGCTTCGGATAATGTTGAGACCCTTTCGGCTCTAATCAAAGCCGGGGTAAACGTTTTTCGTCTCAATTTCTCTCACGGTACTCATGACTATCATGCGCAGGTACTGGCCAATATCCGTTTAGCTATGCGTGAAACCGGATTGATCGTCGGGGTGATGCAAGATATTAGCGGCCCCAAAATTCGTGTCGGAAAATTGAAGGAAGAATTTACGCTAGAGAGCGGTGATCGGCTTGATTTCCACTATGAAACGTGCCTAGGGGAAAAGATCGGGGAAAACCATTATTGTATTTCTATCAGTGAAAGTACCATTCTTCGAATGTTGAACGTGGGTGATTTTGTCTATTTATACGATGGTCTTATCCGTGCTCGTATTGTAGAGATAAGCGATAAGCATGTTCAGGCGATGATCGAAAATAAAGGGAAGCTCACGTCAAATAAAGGGATCAATTTTCCCAACACGAGGCTCGGTATCGATATTTTGACGGAAAAGGATAGAGTTGACATCGGATGGGGTGTGGCGAACGGTGTTGATTTCATGGCGATCTCTTTTGTCCAAAATGCCCAGGATATGATCAATGCGCGTGACGTCGTCCGCTCATACGGCGGAGAGGTACAGCTTATCGCGAAAATAGAGAAGTTTGATGCGGTGGAAAACATTGACGAGATTTTACGCCATTCGGACGGTTTAATGGTCGCGAGGGGTGATTTGGGGATAGAAGTTCCTTATTATCGTGTTCCCACCATTCAAAAAATGTTGATTGATAAAGCCAATGCCCACTCCAAACCGGTTATCACGGCAACACAGATGCTGTTGTCCATGACCGAAAAAGAGTCCGCTACGCGGGCGGAGATTAGTGATGTTGCCAATGCGGTGTTGGATGGAACGGATGCCGTAATGCTCTCAGAAGAGAGTGCCGTCGGGCACAATCCGGTGCTGGTAGTCGAGACGAT
>NZ_MIBU01000089.1:0-13064 GCF_001830725.1 Sulfuricurvum sp. RIFOXYD12_FULL_44_77 | reverse complement strand
TTTAACTTAGAGAGTCTCTCTTGTGCCTCTTTGGCCGCACCGCTTCCGCTATATTTTGATACTGTTGCTTGATAAAAAGCTTTTGCCGTTGCGCTGTCTCCGGTTTTTTCCATCGAAATTCCCGAATGGAGCAAAAGGGTCGGCATGAAAAGCGATTTTTCACTGCGGGACGCACTCTCTTTATAATTTGAAACCGCTTCTTTGTAGTTTTTACGTTCAAAGTGCGTCTCACCGATCATAAACAAAGCTTCATTGATTTTATGTTTTTTTTGAACTAACTGCTCAAAATATTTCTGCGCATCAGCGTATTTCTTCTGTGAAAAAAGCTTATTAGCCTCTTTTTCAAGGGCGGAATTTGACATTTTTGCAGAAGAGACTGCGGCATCAGGAACGTTTACTTTTAGCTGTTTAATCAGTGCAGCAAATTGTTCTTTCGTCACATAATTACTATTGATTTCATCTACAACAAGCGAAAGTTCTTCAAGGAGTGTTTTGAATTGAGCGATATTTTCAGTATTAGCTACAACATGCTTCTTCAACTCTTCCATGTTTGAACTGTTGTTACTGTCGAGAGCAAGCTTTTCTTGGAGTTTTTGAAGAAGCAATGTCTGTTCATTCGATCGCTGCCCCAACCCTTCAAGAATTCCCTGCATACCGTCAAGCCGTTCTGTAACCGTCTCAACTTTTGCATTTTGAGCATTGTTTTTTTGAATGACCGTCTGAAGCTCTTTTTTATTTTCAAGAATCAGTTTCTCTTCATGGGTAAGACCATAAGGGTTAGGGGTGTTCAAATCACCCGCACCGAAGACCGAAGGCTCCGATGCAGATACTGATAGTGTTATCAGAAAGGGGAGAATTACTAAAGAACGCATTTACGGAAGTTTAAAATCTACACGACGATTTTTCGCCCAACACTCTTGTGTTTTTTCTAGACAAACCGGATTGCTTTCACCAAAACTTGCCATTGTGATCGCATCGGCACTTACACCGCTGTTTACCAAAGCTGCTTTAACGGCATTAGCACGTTTAAGACCAAGTGCGAAGTTGTACTCATCGCTTCCGAATTCGTCACAATTTCCCTCAAGTTTAACCGCTTTGCCTTTAACCAATAACGTATTTTTAGTCATTGCTTCTTGCATATCTTCACGAACATCAAATTTGTCATAATCAAATAAGATACTCACCAATTGACCATCTGAACCATTAACACCATCAGAGCCTACAGCACCAGTCGTTGTATCATTCGCACTTGCATTTGTAATAGGTGCGATAACGGCATTAGTGTCTGTACCTGTAGTACTTGTATTTGCATTTGTCCCGATTGACGTGCCGTTAGCATTTGCTGTTGCATCGATTGCCGGTTCTTTAGAACTACATCCGCTCAAAACTAACATCGCTACCGTTGCGCTTAAAAAAGCAACTTTTTTCATCATGACATCTCCTCAGGATTATAAATATAGTGTTATGATACCGAAAAAATTGTTAACACTACCAATCAATCGATTGAATTCGTCCCATTTTTAACGGGAAAATAAAGCTTTTATTGACTCCGAAACGGATAACGCCGATAGAACTGCGCGGTCCCTCTTGCTTTATATATAATATTGCTTCGCCATCGGGTGAGAATCGTGGGAAATCATTCTCTCCGCTCACGGTTAGTCGCTTAACATTTCCCGAGTTAAGTGATAATAGATGAAGATTAAAGGAATTACCCGCAAAGGTTGCACTGTTCTCACGTGCTTTATAAACTAGAAAATTTTTATACGCACTCAAAGAAGAGTTATTTTTCCCCTGGTACACAAGCTGTGAGATCCCGCTGCTGTCAACTCGTTTCGAAAAAATATTAGGGTATCCAAGTCGGTTAGAAACAAACGCAACGGATCCATCTCCCATAAACTGCCCGTTCACATCAATACCTGAATAATCGGTAATACGGATCTTGTTTCCAGAAACCGAATCGTATACATAGATATCGGGCTGCCCATCAGGTGCGAGTGTCAGTAAAAGACGCTTAGCATCTTCACTAACATCGGAACACACTGCCATTCCATCGGAGCTAATAACTTTCTCCTTTTTCCCGCTTTGAAGATTCATCTTATAAATCGTGGGTTTAAAATCGGACAGGGAGGTATAGTACAGATCACTCTGTTCACGGTTGGCCCATTTTGCGAATCCGTACATCCCCCCTTTTAAAATCACTTTTTGATAGGAGAGGGTATAGTCTGAAGCAATAATCTCCGAATGTCTTGGACTGGTTAGTCGGACGAAGAGAACTTTTCGCTTAATCCAATCAATCGGAGCCCCCTCCATTTTTGTATTAATATCATACGCAATAGAGTGGGATAGAAATACCATCATTTCACTTTGTTTTAGAACATAACTTTTAAGAAATAGCTCTCTACCGTTTTGAAGCAGTTTAATATCCGCCTTGATCCCCCCTGAGGTGTCATTACTCAATCGATACCGAAGTAAATACTGCGCATCTTTATGTGTTACTGAGGGAACAAGTGAATCAAACGGAGCCATTGCATAACTCTCATCTACACTAAATAAAGAGACGACATTCATATCGGCCACTAACATCTTGGCAAATTTTTGAGACATCTCGCTGCTTTGGAGTGATGAATCTTCGATTGCAAGGGGAGCCAGCCCCTCTACCCCTTTAACTACTTCTATGGTCGCATCCGCACACCATGAGAGCTGAATCAAAGTAAAGAACAAAAAAACAATTTTCAAATGACTACTCCTTAGCCGTTAATATACACTCTAATACCGCATCTTTACCCTCAGGATGTTCTGGAAAACGGGCCGAATTCAATCGATCTTTTAGCCAATCAACTTCCCCATTGAACGATCCGTTTCCGGAATAACTCATCACTTTGTAACTGATTAATTTACCCGATGCACTGATTTTCATACGGATTCGTGCCACTTCTCCTGCACTCCCTGATGGGGGGCGAAAATAGGTATAGACAAGTGCTTGAATCTTAGCATGGTATTCGTTAACGAGGGGACCGCTCGATCCCCCTTGGGGTATCATTTTCACGGAAGGTTTCGCAAGTTCAACCTTACTCACTTTATCCGAAAAACGAGAGGACTCTTTTCGTTCCAAAACCTCTTTTTCCAAAGCATTTAACTGTTTATTCTCTTCAGGCTTTTTTTTAGGTGTTGTATCCGGTTTTACTTGTGCAAAAAGATCCGATATTTCCGGTACTGGCTCTGGTTCGACAATACGCTCTTCTTCTTGAACCGGCTCTGATTTCTCAAGCACAGCTTGCGGTTCAGAAATCTTTTGAGCCTCATTAGTCGGTTCCATAATCGACACCGATACGTATTCGCTTTGTGTCATCGCAAATTGCTCTATGACGGGTGATACGGCTAAGCTGTACCCAGCTAAAAATAGCAGTACCACAAAGAGTGTAATAGAAATTAATCCGCTTAGAAAAAAATAGCGTTCTTGGTTAAAACTCATTTGACAGCCTCTCTTACAGAAACTCTAAAATATGTTTAGCCATTGGATGCTAACGAAACTTCTCTAAATCCGGCTTGCTTGACTGCCCCTAATACCGACATAACTTTCCCATAATCAAGCGTTTGATCTGCACTGATTAGCACGGTTGCCTCACGGTCTAACTGCTGTGCATAGAGTGAAAAATTATCATTGAATGTCTCTAATTTAAACGGTTCTTTATTGACTAAAATTTCACCCTCTTTACTTATACTAATATGAACAGGTGGAATTTTGGTAAGTTCTTTTTGTGCAGAACCTTTGGGAAGACGAATCAACTCTTCGTAAACAATATTCGGTGAAATGACCATCAAAATCGCCAAAAGAACCAACATCACATCCACAAGGGGAGTAATGTTCAGTTCCGGTTTTTCATCCCAATCAAACATACTTATGCATCTTTAGAGAGGAGTGCATCACCTTGCATACGGATCAATCCCGAAAGCTCATACGCTTTACGCTTTAAAATCTGATGATAGGTGTACGCAAAAATAGCGACAAAAATCCCTGAAGCGGTTGCGACAAGAGCATCCGATACACCCGCAGCGATAATGCTCATAGTCCCACTCGCTTGCCCGATATTGTCAAAGGTATCTAATATCGAGACAACCGTTCCGAAAAGACCGATAAAGGGGGTTGTCGATGCGACGACAGAGAGGAACATCAACCCTTTTGTCGCTTCTTTCGTCGCCGCATACGAAGCCATATCAAACAGCGCCGATGATAGACGAGAAGATGATTTGGTAAAATGACTGAGATACGCGTAATCGGGAATTTTATGGGAACCTAATAACAGTGATTCGAGAGACTGATTTTCGGTAGAGATCCATTGGTTCAGGGAAAAGAAGCGATAAAAAAATGTCCAATTGACGGCGATGAAGTAGAGAGAGAGTACCAGTAACACAAAAAGTGTTACCGGATGGCTTTTATCGTAAAAATCTGCGAATGTTTGAAACATTGAGTTAGACTAAACGATGTGCCGCAGAATCAATACGTGCCGATACCGAAGCAATCATAGCGTTCGAATCGCCGACACTGGTGATCAAAGATTTTGCTTCATCGAGTGCTTTAGCAATATCCCCTTCGCTTTCACCACGAATGGCAACTGCACCGTCAACCAAAACGACCACTTTGTTTTGGGTAATTTGAACAACTCCCCAATTCACAACAATCGATTCGACTTTACCGTTCTCTTTTTGGATATCAACTACTCCGGCTTGAAGCAGTGTCGTTAAAGAGACGTGTTCAGGGAGAACACCAAATTCTCCCTCTTCACCCGGAAGGGTGACGCTTTTAGCCGGCCCGTTATAAATCGGACCGCTTGGGGTTAGCACTTCTAATTGGAGTGTTTCCATAGTGTTTCCTTATAAGGCGAGAAGCAATTACTTGCTTTTCATTTTAGCAGCTTTTTCAATCGCCTCATTCATATCACCGACCATATAGAACGCCCCTTCAGGCAAGTGGTCGAATTCACCCTCAAGAATTCCTTTGAATCCTTTGATAGTGTTTTCAAGTGAAACGTATTTCCCCGGAGAACCGGTAAATACTTCCGCAACGAAGAACGGTTGAGAAAGGAATTTCTCGATTTTACGTGCACGTTCAACTGTAGATTTATCATCTTCAGAGAGTTCATCCATACCAAGAATCGCAATAATATCTTGCAAATCTTTGTATTTTTGAAGTGTTTTTTGAACACCGCGAGCAACACCGTAATGCTCTTCGCCGATGATTTGCGGATCAAGCAAGCGTGATGTTGAATCCAATGGATCAACCGCAGGATAGATCCCTTTTTCAGCGATTTTACGGTTAAGAACCGTTGTCGCATCAAGGTGAGCAAAAACCGAAGCAGGAGCCGGGTCAGTCAAGTCATCCGCAGGTACGTATACCGCTTGAACCGACGTGATTGAACCTTTTTTAGTTGATGTAATACGGTCCTGGAGAGCACCCATCTCACGAGCCAAAGTCGGTTGGTAACCAACGGCTGATGGGATACGCCCAAGAAGTGCTGACATCTCTGAACCAGATTGTGCAAAACGGAAGATGTTATCGATGAACATCAATACGTCAAGCCCTTTCTCATCACGGAAATATTCCGCCATGGTAAGACCGGTAAGAGCGATACGGTTACGTGCTCCCGGTGGTTCAGACATTTGACCGTAGCACAGTGCTACTTTGTCCAAAACGCTTGATTCTTTCATCTCGTGGTAAAGGTCATTCCCCTCACGAGTACGCTCACCGACACCGGCGAAAACAGAAAGACCGTCATGCCCGTGTGCAACGTTGTGAATCAATTCCATGATGATAACGGTTTTACCGACACCGGCACCACCGAAGAGACCGACTTTACCACCTTTAGCATACGGAGCCAAAAGGTCAACAACTTTGATACCCGTTTCGAACATCTCAGTTTTTGTACTTTGGTCAACCAACGGTGGAGGATCACGGTGAATAGACCATGTATCACAATCTGTTACTTGCTCTCCGCCATCGATAGTTTCACCGATTACGTTGAAGATACGTCCGAGAACTTTTTCCCCGACCGGTACTTTGATCGGAGCGCCGGTTGCACGTGCCGCCATACCGCGAACAAGACCTTCTGACATATCCATAGCGATCGTACGTACACGACCGTTTCCAAGGTGAGATGCTACTTCAAGAATAAGACGAGTCGTATTCCCTTCTACACTTACATTTACTTCGATTGCGTCGTTGATAGCGGGTAAATACCCTTCAAAATCAACGTCAACAACCGGACCAATTACTTGAGCAATTTTACCAATCATTCTTTCCTCCATAATTATTTCATCGACTCGACGCCGCTGATAATCTCGATAAGTTCAGTGGTGATCGCTTCTTGTCTTGCTTTGTTAAACTTGACTTTCAACGAGTTAACCATCTCTTTAGCGTTGTTAGTTGCCGCATCCATTGCCTGCATACGTGCACTGTGTTCTGCCGCAAGCGAATCAATCAGCGCATAATACATATTGTATTCAGCGTATTTTGTTACCAATGAATCGAGCATTTTCTCTTCATCTTGTGCTTCAAGCTCTAACATAGAGTTTTTCGCTTCTTCACAATCGTAACCCTCTACATTGACCGGCAAAACACGGTTGACATGCAACTCTTGGGTAATAACGTTTTTATAACCGTTGTATACGAGATACACAGCATCAATTTTACCCTCTTTGAAATCATTGATCGAACGGGTCATGAATTCGCTTGAACGCTGCATATCAGGAGCAGAACTCAAATTTTTTACTACATCAAGCATCTCTACTTCATTGTAAGTAAAAAATTCAATCCCTTTTTTCCCGATACCGCGAAGGCGGATTTTGACTTTTTTATTTTTGTATTCGCTCATAAGACGTTTAACCGCTTTGATGGTTTGCATATTGAAACCGCCGCAGAGACCTTTGTCCGCTGTTACAAAAATAATGTCGATCATTTCAGGTGCATCATTCTCAATGAAGCAGCGGTTTTCAATCCCGCCAACTTTATTGCATTTGATACGTCCTGCGATTTCAGCTATCACTTGATTCGTTTTTTGTGCAAACAGACGTGAGCGTTTCGCAAGCTCTTCCGCACGGCGAAGTTTCGCCGTTGAAACAAGCTTCATTGCACGCGTAGTTTTTTGCGTGTTCGAAACACTTTTGATCTGTCTTTGAATCTCTTTCAAGTTAGCCATAAAGATCCTTATTCAGCAACGAAAGTAGATTTAAACTCTTCGAGTGCTTTTTTCATCATAGCCATCGTTTCATCATCGATTTTTGATGTACTACGGATGTTTTCAAGAATTTGTGGATAAGACGCTTCAATGAACGGATACAAATCCGCTTCAAATTTAACGACAGAATCTGCTGAGATATCATCAAGATACCCTTCATTACCCGCGAAAATAACCAACGCTTGTTTTTCAGCACCGAGTGGAGAATATGGAGGTTGTTTTAACACTTCAACCATACGTTGACCACGCTCAAGTTGTTTACGGCTTACTTCGTCCAAATCAGAAGCAAATTGTGCAAACGCTTGAAGTTCACGGTATTGTGCCAAATCAAGACGCAATGTTCCGGCAACTTGTTTCGTTGCTTTGATTTGAGCAGCACCACCGACACGTGATACAGAGAGACCGACGTTGATCGCAGGACGGATACCTGAGTTGAACAAATCAGTTTCTAAGAAAATTTGACCGTCAGTGATCGAAATAACGTTGGTAGGGATATACGCCGCAACGTCACCCGCTTGAGTTTCGATGATCGGAAGTGCCGTCAATGAACCTGCACCCAATTCGTCATTCAATTTTGCCGCACGCTCTAACAAACGAGAGTGTAGATAGAAAACGTCACCCGGATAGGCTTCACGACCCGGAGGGCGGCGAAGGATCAATGACATTTCACGGTAAGCAACCGCGTGTTTAGAGAGATCATCATAAACGATCAAACC
Source organism: Sulfuricurvum sp. RIFOXYD12_FULL_44_77 (assembly GCF_001830725.1). Classification (NCBI taxonomy): domain Bacteria; kingdom Pseudomonadati; phylum Campylobacterota; class Epsilonproteobacteria; order Campylobacterales; family Sulfurimonadaceae; genus Sulfuricurvum; species Sulfuricurvum sp. RIFOXYD12_FULL_44_77. Next base: position 5,116 of record NZ_MIBU01000089.1, on the reverse strand, counting down.
ATGACGCGCATTATCACGGAAATATTCACCCATCGTTACACCGGTGTAAGGAGCAAGGAATTGGAGCGCTGCCGCTTCAGAAGCAGGAGCAGAAACGATAATAGTGTATTCAAGGGCACCGTGTTCTTCAAGACGACGGATAACTTGTGCTACGGTTGATTCTTTTTGACCGATCGCAACGTAAACACAAACGACACCATTCCCTTTTTGGTTGATGATCGTATCCAAAGCAACGGTAGTTTTACCGGTTTGGCGGTCACCGATGATAAGCTCACGTTGTCCGCGTCCGATTGGAACAAGGGCATCAATCGCTTTAATACCGGTTGCCATCGGTTCGTGAACCGATTTACGTGCCATAATCCCCGGTGCTTTCTCTTCTACGAAACGAACTTCCGTAGTTTCGATTGGACCTTTTCCGTCGATCGGCTCACCAAGAGCATTCACAACACGTCCAAGAAGTGCATCACCGACAGGAACACGTAAAAGACGTCCAAGACGTTTTACTGACATTCCTTCACGAAGATCTTTACCTTTACCAAGAATAACAACACCGACGCTGCTCTCCTCAAGGTTCATAACCAGACCGCGTGAGCCGTCTTCAAATTCTACCATCTCTCCGGCCATAACGTTGTTCAAGCCATAAACTTGAGCGATTCCATCTCCGTATGAGACGATTTTTCCGGTTTCATTAATATCTACATTTAGTTCGAAATTCTCAATTCGCTCTTTAATGATTGAACTGATTTCGTCTGCTTGTACTTTTGCTACCACTATTTCTCCTTTCCCGAGGGTTAAATTGCTTTTAAAATGTGCTCAACCAATTGAGCATTAAGGCGGCTTTTTGAAAAATTGATCTCGACATTCAAGTCATCAACTTCAACACGGATTCCGTCAAAATCAGAAGCAACATAACTCAAAGAGATCGTTGCCCCCATTTTTGTACCCAAATCACGTGCAATCGTCTCAACAGAAGCTTGATCAACAACACTATTGCTGTAGATACGCCCTTTGAATGTACGTTTGGCTCGCGCAATCTCACGTGTTAATTGATCCGCAAGAGTAGGAATCAATAAAAGACGCCCATTCTCAGCCAACAACTTGATAAGATTGTTCACGACAGTGCTCTTCGCCGAAGCGACCATATCCAAAACCAATTGGCATTTAGCACTAACACTAATGTCATTGCTGTTCATGATAAGGGTGAACTTGTCATTTTCGTAAGCTTTGGCAACACTTGCAAGAAGTGCCGCTAAATTTTCCAATGAAGCTTGATCACAACTTTCCATCAAAGGTTTGATGTAACGTTTTGCTATGAGTTCATTTCGCATTTATGCCACCTTCTTTTTCAAGATTTCGGTCATTGCTTCTTTACCCAAAGCTTCACTGCTGCTATTCATGACATCATTCATCAACTCAGAAACCACTTCACGAACCATTTTGCGTTTATCAAGTTCCATCAATGCAACATTTTGCTTTTCGATAATCTCAAGCTCTTGTTCACATTGCGCCAAAATTTTGTCAGACAAAATTTTATTCTCTTTCTTACTTGACTCCGCCAATTCGCTCGCAAACCGTTCTGCTTCTTCGATTTTGTGCTCCGCCGCATCTTTTAGACGTTTTGACTCACGAAGACGCTCTTGAACTTTTTCAAGTTCATCGGCAATCCCCGCACTTCTTCCGCTAAAATAGCTTTTAACCGGTTCAGCCAAAATGTAGAACAAAATTCCGGCAAAAATCAGGAAGTTAACCGTTCGTTGAACGATATCTGTAGAACCCTCTGCACCGGCATCTGACCCAAATAGATAGGCACTGAGCATTAATACTGTAACGATTATTTTACCCATTGCATACCTCATATCTGACTTAGTTTTGCTGATACAGCAGATTGGAACGAAGACGCCTCATTTTGAAGCGCAGCGATCAACCGTGTTCGTTCTGCAGACATTTCGCCTTCGAACGTTGCGTACTCAAGTGCTAATTCAGCACGTTTTGTCTCTATTTTGCTATTTGCCAGCGCTTTGGCTTCAGCAATAACTTTTTCTCTTAATGCCGCTGCTTCCAGTTTAGCATCACTCATAATCTTCTCAGCTTTGGCGTGAAATGCAGCGATTTCAGAGTCGTTGTTGCCAACTTGCTCTAAATCTTTTTTAATATCTGCATCCCGTTTTTCCATATAACTGAAAAGAGGTTTGTAAAGCAAACTGTTTAGTAGGGCAATAAGGACAAGGAAGACAATCAGTGTGCTGCCTAGCAGCATCGGACTTATATCTAACATACCACCTCCTAAAAGTTGCGTGATTATACAACTTATAAATTGAAGGGACAGTTAAACGCGGCTAGATATTAAGAAAGTAGGTCTAAAAATGATTCAATTTGTTCATTATCTTCAAATTCTAGGGTCAGTTTGTAACCTTTTGTGCCACATTTATAACCAAGCTGAAGCAAATGCTTTTTCAAAGCGGTAAAATCAAGCCCTTCCATCTCATATGAAGTGCTTGATGCCGCAGAAGGGAGCTTAATTTTTTTAACCATACTCTCTACATCGCGTACACTCAATTTTTGGCCGATCACCGAATCGATCATCATCGCTTGCTCTTTCGGTTCCAATCCTAAAATTACTTTGGCATGACCCGCACTGATTTTTCCTTCAACCAGAGCTTTGCGCCCTTTTTCGCTCAGTTGTAAAAGACGCAGTGTATTGGTGATTTGTGTGCGGCTTTTATGAACGGTTTGAGAAAGTTGCTCGTGGGTTAATTCATGGATATCAATCAGTTCTTGATAGGCTTGTGCCAAGTCGATTGCATTAAGTTCATCGCGCTGAATATTTTCAATCAAGGCATGTTCACGCATCTGTTCATCACTAACGGAGACGACGATTGCTTTGATCGTTTTATTTTTAGCCAGTTTACTGGCACGAAGACGTCTCTCACCCGCTATTAAAATATATCCGTCAAGATCCTCTTTTACAACGATAGGCTGTAAAAGCCCGTGCGTTTTAATCGATTCGGAGAGTTCTGCTAAGGATTCTGAATCAAAATGTTTTCGCGGTTGATAGGGATTGGGGCGGATTTTATTGACTGCGATCTCTTCGACTCCCCCTTTTTTAGGAAGCTCGTTGTCATATGCCTCTTCGATTTCACTTAAAAGTGCCCCAAGACCTCTCCCCAATGCTGATGCTTTCGCCATATTTTTCCTTTAGGCGATAATCGCGTGTGCCAAATCTTGGTACGCCATAGAGCCGCTTGATTTTACATCGTACAAAATTGCCGGTTTGCCGAAACTCGGAGATTCAGCAAGTTTTACATTACGTGGGATAACGATAAAGTCATCCTCTCCACCTGATTTAAATAATTTTGACTGAAAATGTTGACGCAAATCTGCGAATACTTGACGTGAAAGATTGTTTTGCGCGCTGTACATCGTCGGCAGAAACCCTTTGATCGTTAATTTAGGATTAATGGTTTTACGCACCAATTTAACGGTATTCAGAAGCTGTGCCAAACCTTCCAATGCAAAAAATTCGCATTGGATAGGAATAATAACCGAGTTGGACGCCGATAATGCATTAATTGTCATCGGCCCGAGTGCCGGAGGGGAATCAATGATGACATAATCATATTCATCTTTAACCTGTGCAATGGCACGTTTTAAAATAAGTTCGCGTCCGGTTGCATTATCGGCATCGTAATACTCTTTTTCAACTCCGACAAGACCAATATTTGACGGAGCTAAAAAAAGTTTCGGCAATGATGTTTTTAAAATGATTTCTCGAAGTTTTTTGGCACCGATCAGTACATGATAGATATTAAACTCATAGTTGTTGCGATGATACCCTAACGAGGTGGTTGCATTGGCCTGCGGATCGGCATCGATCAGCAATACTTTTTTCTCTGCAACAGCAAGGGATGCGGCTAAGTTGACGGCGGTTGTGGTTTTACCCACTCCCCCTTTTTGGTTGGCGATAACAATAACTTCACTCATCGTAAACTAAATATCCTTTGGCCATCGCATAAGAGTGATCCGTCTTCAAGCAAAACGGCCTTTTCCAATGCAACTTTTTCATTATTGTTGTGGGTAAAAAATTCTCTACTGTTTTCAAATTCTATCTGGTAATTACTAAAAATCAGCTTCCACGATGGTAATTTTTTAAACAACTCACTATAGAGTTCTGTTAAATCGTATGCGTCGATTCTAATATCAATTTTTTCAAAATTTTCAGGCGCTGAAATTAGATTCATCCCTATACCGCATACCAGTGTTTCACCGACAAGATTTGTGATGACACCGCCGACTTTTTTGTTTCCGAGATAAAAATCATTCGGCCATTTAAGCCATACCTTCGAGCCGAGAGAGCTTAAAAGCTCTTTCATCAAAAAAGCAAAATAGATCGATGAGGATTCAAGTTTCAAATCATCCGGAAGAATAGTACGCGGTATGGCAAGGGAAATAAAAAGATTCCCATTCGAGCCAATCCAACTATTGCCGCGTGAACCTTTACCCAAGGTTTGAGAGAATGCACCGATACAAACGGGAGGATCTAATCGTGAAGCTTTCAATTCTTCCAAGAGATAGCTTTGAGTCGACTCAAGCGACTCAAACCAATGGATGTCCACACCCGATCCGTTTTCCGTTGAGATAATCAACGACTGAAGTCTCTTGTTTAGAAGGGGCTTGAACTGACGTAATACGAAGAGACCCTTTTGCGCACTGTACTAGAATACTCTCTTTATCAACATGGGTGATTATTCCCGCGTCACCGTGACTGTTCTCTTCTTCCAATAGCATTGATTTAATTTTTAATCCCGATTCCGTGAATATTCCCGGCCATGGAGTGTAAGCTCGATAGCGGTTATAAATTTCACGTGCATCGGAGAAATCGATCAAACCGTCGGATTTAAGGATTTTTTTGCAGTGGGTAGCCTCGGCATCGTTTTGCGCTACGGCACTTTCTCTATCCCAGTTTCGAATGGTATCCAGTGTCAATTCGACGGCACTCTCCGTTAAACGCTTATACAAAGACTCTACCATTTCATCTTCACCGATAGGGAGTGTCTTAATTTTAATAACGGCTCCCGTATCAAGTCCTTCATCCATCCACATGGCACTCACGCCGCTT
>NZ_MIBU01000088.1:0-14566 GCF_001830725.1 Sulfuricurvum sp. RIFOXYD12_FULL_44_77 | reverse complement strand
GGACGGTTTGACCGCCGTATTTTCGTCGAGCTTCCGACCGCAAGTGAACGTGAAGCGATTTTGCAAAAATACCTTCGCCATATCCCTAACGATCTCTCGATAGCGGATATTGCCAAAATGACGGTCGGATTTAACGGTGCTTCCCTCGCGGCATTGGTTAATGAAGCGGCACTTCTTTGTATGCGTCAAAACGAGATTCAGGTGAAGCAGGAGCATTTCTTAGCCGTCAAAGACAAAGTGATGTTCGGGAAGAAAAAAATCGCGATGCTCAGTGACGAACAACGCCGCTATCAAGTACGCTATCAAGCGGGGAAAGTATTCGCCGCCACGTGGTTTGATCTACCGTATGAGAAGATTACCCTTACCAACGACGCGATAACCCCTCCGACCGCCGAGCCGCAGCTGCGCCATGAGATTGAAGTTCATATACGGGTTCATTTGGCGGGGATCGCATCCTCACACCTCCGTTTCGGCGAACACGCCAGCAACGCGTCGCATGATCTGGGGGTTGCCAAAGATTTGGTTCATGCGATGGTCTATGAGTACGGGATGGGAAGTACGGTTCTCCCCTCTGATGAGGACGAAGCAAAATTGATGGATCGCCTTTATACCGAGATGTCTACCCTCTTGGAGCGGAATGAAAAAATTCTCGGTAAATTTGAAGCGATTTTGGATGAGTATGAACACATCTCCAAAACCCTTGCCAAAGCAACGATGAATGAGATTTTATAGCGGTTTCGCTCTGAGTGAGGATCAGTGTTTTTTTGATCCCTATCTCAACCACAGTGACTATACGGTAGCAGGATTTAGCTACGGTGCGATCAAAGCGGCTCACTACGCGGTTGATGCCCATGAACGTATCGACACCCTCCAGCTCTTTTCCCCCGCTTTTTTTCAAACGAAAAAAGAGTCGTTTCGCCGTCTTCAGATGGGGGGATACATCAAAGACGCCGAACGGTATCTGGAAAACTTTTTAACGAGCTGTTTTGCCCCTTCGCCCGTCGCCCCTATTTCTCTTGGAAGTAATGATGCCGAATCGTTGCAAGAGCTTCTCTATTATGAGTGGAAACCTGAACTGCTAGAGGCTATCCGTGCCAAGGGGATACGGATCGAGGTCTATCTGGGGCTGGATGATCAGGTGATCGATGTAGCAGGGGCGAGAGAGTTTTTTCTCCCCTATGCCACCGTTATCTCTATCCGAAGAGGAAACCATTTTTTACAGGAGAATTTATGATTAAAATAGGGGTTATTACCGCATCAGACCGTGCAAGTGCGGGGATTTACGAAGATATTTCAGGGGTAGCGATCCAAGAGACGATGCGAGACTATCTCAAATCAGAGCATGAGATTGTGTACCGCTGTATTCCCGACAATCAAGATACGATTGAAGAGACGATGATGGAGTTGTGTGACCGTGAGGGGTGCTGTCTCGTGGTGACGACGGGGGGGACTGGTCCTGCAAAGCGTGACGTGACTCCTGAGGCGACCGAAAACGTGTGTGAGAAGATGATGCCGGGATTCGGAGAGTTGATGCGTCAGGTGAGCCTTAAATACGTTCCTACGGCGATTTTATCGCGACAGACGGCAGGAATTCGAGGCAAAAGCCTTATTATCAATCTTCCGGGGAAACCTAAATCGATCCGTGAGTGTTTGGACGCCGTATTTCCTGCCGTGCCGTACTGTATTGATTTGTTAGAGGGACCGTATTTGGAGTGTAACGAAGAGGTTATAAAAGCGTTTCGACCGAAGCAGTAATGGCGAGTTATGAGGGGAAATCTATCGAGGATGGAAGCTCTTTCGGAGCTTTAATCCGAAGCTGTTTGTGGATATTCATACGTCCGTACACCACCTCGAAATCTGAGGGGGAAATACCGAACTCTTTTGCTAAAAAACGGACCATGTGATCGGTTGCTTTCCCTGCTACGGGTGCGGCGGTGACGCTCACTTTGAGCTGATTCCCTTTCGGTTTTCCGATGGCGTCTCTCTTGGCGCTGGGTGTTCCTAAAATATTGAGCACTAAAATATCCCCTTCCCACTGATAAAAAATATTGGCAAGAGTTTTGGCTTTCACAGAGGAACCTTTAGAATGAAAAAAGTGTATGTAATTTTACCATTTTGAGAGGGTAATAGGTGAGGATGCGAGAGAAAAATACGGCGAAAGCCGTATCTTTTTACCAGTCGCGAACGAGGTTATGGCAGCGCATACAGGCGCGTTGAATATCCAGATACGCGTTTTGTGCCGTATCCCGACGGACGTTATCCATGCTCGATTTGATAATATCTACGTTGTCGGTAATCAAGTGAGCCGATGTGCTTGCGATTCGGGCTTTATGTGCTTTATCTTTCGGGAGCATTTTACTCATCATCGCTTCATTACCTAAGAGTTTTTGACTCTCTACCCCTAGAGCTTCGGCGGCTTTGAGCGCTTTTTGTTTATCCCCTTCGATAAACCCCGCCTGCATAATCATCATGTAGTTGTTGAGCTTATACATATTATCTTTGAGATCATATTCATTTGCACAGAGTGTACCGCTCAATGCTATAGCCGCAATGGCACCGATTAAAAATCTTTTACCCATGAAAACTCCTTGAATGATATTACTAATACTATAAGTTAATAATGATTAAATGAATATTAATTCTTATAATATTCAATTCTCTGCGGACGGCTGAAAAGAAACCCTTGAAATGCGTTGCATTCCATCTCTTTTAATAGCTCAAATTGCTCAACTGTTTCGACCCCTTCGGCAATAACAACAAGCCCAAATGTCTTTCCGATGGTAATAATAGTTTGGATAATTATTTTATCAGAGAGACTATCGGGCAACGCTCTGACAAAGGATTGATCAATCTTTAGTTCATCAATTGCGAGGTTTTTGAGATAGGAGAGGCTGGAATATCCTGTACCGAAATCATCGATAGAGAGGGTGAATCCGATGGCTTTTAAAGCGTTGATTTTTTCCATGGTCTTTTGGGTATCCTGAATCAACAATCCTTCTGTGAGTTCAAGACGTATTTTTGAGGGATCAATAGGGGTGATAGCGATTTGTTTTTGGAGTTTAGATACATAATCGTCGTCTTCAAACTGTTTTGGACTTACATTGACCGAAATGCGCCAGTTACATTTAACGGGGTGGCTATTCCATTCCTCTATTTGTTTGGTGACTTCATTAAAAATCCAATCTCCCAACGTGATAATCATCCCTGAACTTTCAGCCAAAGGGATAAAGGTAGAGGGGGCGATAAGTCCACGAGAGGGATGTTCCCACCGCATAAGTGCTTCAACGCCTTCGGTTACACCTTGAATATCGACTTGTTCCTGATAAACGACAAAAAGTTGATCAAGCGATAGTGCCGATCTTAGATCATGTATGAGGTGCGCTTGTTCGGTTATTGTCTCTTGGAGGGTTGAATCATAAAAACGGGTGGTATTTCGTACACTCTTTTTAGCGGCATACATCGCACTGTCCGCATAGGAGAAGAGTTGATCTGCAGTAGAATCATTACCCTTAAACAAGACAATACCGATACTGGCGCTTAGATAAAAAGGGTTTTGATCAATGACAAACGGATCTTTTGCCACTTCAAGAATTTTATTGGAGGTAGTTTGGATCGCAGAAGCCGCATCTTGCTGTGTTGATCCGATATTCTCGATTAGAATGACAAATTCATCTCCTCCGAAACGGGCGACGATATCGGTTTGTCGTAAGATACTAAGCAATCTTTTTCCCGTTTCTCTAAGAACTTCATCACCGGTAATATGCCCTTTGAGATCATTAATGACTTTGAAATTATCCAAATCGATAAATAAGAGTCCTCCATATTGCAGGGTACGTGCACTGCTGAGCATCGCTTGGCTTAATCGTTCCATCAACAAACGTCGATTCGGAAGCTCTGTTAGGGGATCATAAAAAGAGAGTTTTATAATATTATCTTTTTGGTAAAATGAGTTAATTGCAAATCCTAAATCACCGGAGAGCTCATCAATCATGGCTGTCTCTTCGGCTGTAAACCCATTTTCTTGAGCAGTACAAATCATCATAACCCCAAATGCTTCTGTGGCAAATGTATCTTTGCGTAATACTGCGGCATAAACAGCAGTGATACCGTATTTTTTGACTTTTTGGCGGCACTCTTCGGAAATGTCGGCACTGAAATCGGTTAAGATGATGGACGTATTACGTTCAAGGGCAATGTGCTCAATGGGCAAAATAGTATGTTCATTATCGACCCCGTACGAAGCTTTTACGGTGAGTATCTCATTTTCAAGCAGAGAAATTTTTACACTTAAAAAAGTTTTGTTTTCGACTAAACACAAAGCGGTTTTATCGATTAGTTCTTCTAATGACTGTGCCGTTATAAGAATTTGATTGCTGTCTGCCACTGTGCGTAGGATGGAATAAAGATGTTGTTGATAGAGATTGGAATCTTCGAGATTTTTGGTAGTTTTTTTGAGTTCTTCGGTCCGTATTTGAACTTCGGATTCCAGCCATCTTTTTGCTTCGACATCTTTGTGTGTGATTTGGCGAATTGTGTAATAGATTACAGCGAGTAAAGAGATCATCAGTGACCATGCAAGCAACATCTCTTTCCAAAACATGGCTATCATTTCATCGGCAATCACTTTATGCGGTATTTTTATGCTGGTGACTCCTCGTATATCCCCTACATTATATCCGTATGCTTTGTCGTATCGTTTGGCAATAAACGGCAGTACCTCCTCTTTTTTTCCGTGACATTGGATACAGTAAGGTTCAATTTTGAGAGGTGCACTGAAAAAGAAATACTTTTGACCGTTTTGGTTGATGAGGGTGAGATTCTCTTTGCGGTTCGGATATTTTTCAAAAAAGTGCATAGCGGCGATCTCGAATCGGTCTGCTTTGTTGGAGGGATTCCGGGGACGGTCGGTAACGTTACGGATTGTGATACCGTCTGAACTTCGTTTGGCAAACTCGTCACTGATCGCAACAGAGGCATGTGCGGGCAAAAAACCTACGGTCGAATCATTTAGATCGAGACCGCTTTGTAAAAAACGGTGGTGGTAAACGTAGCGCATTGAGATAAAATAAGTTTGGAGTGTTTTGGATCGGCTGAGTGCACGATCTTGGATCAGTTCTTGGATTTGCTGATACAAATACAAGGAGATAATGAGTGCCGCACCCACAATGAAAGAAGTGATGATCCAAAACAACTGTTTTGTGAGATTGAAACTATGCATACTTCCCCTCAGGCCAAAGAGGTCTTTGTAAAAGTATAGCACTGTTTTTGATTTCAGATATTAAAAAAAATTATTTTTGTTAAAAAAGAGTAAATTTATCCCCAAAAAGGGGAGGAGGAATTAAACGAAATCGACTTTAGTAACGTGGTGTTTGAGACCTAACTCATCGGCACTACAACCAAGAGCTAAACCTATCATTTGTTGCATATGAAGAACCGGAAGTGAAACGTCACGACCGATCGCAATGGAAGCATGATGGGTTTGAGTATCGAGTTTAAGGTGACAAAGTGGACATGGTGTTACCATCCAGTCCGCATTTGCATCCATCGCACCTGCGACTGCATTACCGGTTAAAATGGCTGCGGTACGAGGTGCTTGAAGTTCTGCATGGAAACCGCAGCATTTGTTTTTCTCTTCATAATCTACATTTACCCCGCCGCAAGCGATGATAAGATCATCAAGTGACGTCGGTTTGTACGGATTCTCGTGACCTTTATGGGTCTCATTTTGAAGCTCAGAAGGGCGAATATTGTGGCAGCCGTAAAACGGAGCAATATTAAATTGGCTTAAAGGTTTTACGACCATCTCTTTAATCTTATCGAGACCGAAATCATCGATGATAGCGTAAAGGAAGTGAGTGATTTGGGATGTCCCTTTGTACTCCAACCCCACTTCGGAGAGTTTTGCGTTCACTTTTGCTTTTAGTTCTGCATTGTGATCAAGGCGGTGTTTGGTCATCGCCGTATTGAGCTGACATGTATTACAGATAGTAACCATGGTTAGTCCATGCTTTTCAGCATAAGCGATATTACGTGCATTGAGTACTAGTGAGAGAAAGTCATCATAATCTTGCAGGTGTGAAGCACCGCAACATGAGGCTTCAGTCAACTCTACAAGCTCTATTCCCAGTTTATTTGCCACAGCAAGTGTCGACATCATCTGTTCCGGTGTACTCTCTTTTGCGGTACAACCGGTAAAAAGTGCGTATTTTAATTTTTCCATTGAGTACTCCCTAAAACTTTACTGTTGATGAAGATTTGACTAGTTTTTTGATCTCATCTAATTTATCGGCTTTTGGCATATTCCATGGCAATACAATCTTACCTTTGGCGAACATTTTCAGAGCAACCGGAACGTGTTTCAGAACACCGATATTCCCCTCTGAATACCGTACAAGTTCACCTTCATCGAGTAGACCGTGTTTTTCAATCGAGTGGGCAAAACCGACGGCATGACGCGTTGCGACATTGTTTTTCGCGATACCCGCTTCAAATACCATGTTATGCAGTTTGGTGATTTTTTCGATCGGATTGACCTCTTTCGGACAAACTTCCGCACACTCCATACATTTGACACAATCCCAAACACCTTGAGCCTCTTCGTTGACCACGGTTAAGCGCTCTAGGGATGCTTCATCACGGACATCGGCAGAGAAGCGGTATGCCGCAGCGAATGCCGCAGGGCCGATAAACTCTTCATTAATAGCCAGCGCTGGGCATGAGTAATGACACGCACCGCATTGGATGCAGTAATCGGCTTCGAGCAGTTTTTCAGCATCGTGTGGGCTGACAAGGTGCTCTTGCGCAGGATGCTCTTCAATTTCACTGACCAAATACGGTTTGATAGCCGCATGTTTATCCCAAAAATCTTTTTTATCGATAATAAGGTCTTTTACAACACGTTTAGTGCTAAGAGGTTCGATGGTGATTTCATTACCGAATACCTCCACCAGATCAAACAATCGTGATTTACACGCCAAGATCCCTTTACCGTTGACTTTGATCGAGCAAACTCCACAAATACCGTGGCGGCAGCTGCGGCGGTAGGATAGGCTTCCGTCGTGGTCCCATTTGATTCGGTTAAGGATATCAAGGACAACCTCTTCGTGAGTGACATCCAAAACATAGGTATTATAGTAAGGAAGATAATCGGTCTCTTCGTTGAAACGGAAAACTTTAAATGTTACTTGTTGCGATTTTATCGACTCCATACGCTCTCCCTTAATATGATCGTGCTTTGAGTTCATGGCGACCGAGGGTTACATCCATGTAATCAAGCTTGACTTCACCGTTTTCATCCATGTAGGCCATGGTGTGTTTCAAGAATTTTTCATCATCACGTGTCGGGAAGTCTTCACGGAAGTGTGCTCCACGGCTCTCCTTGCGATCCAGTGCACTGGCAACGATAAAGAGTGAGTAATCAAGCATATGACCGAACTCGATCGCTTCTTGAAGTTCGGTATTGAAAATTTTTGATTTGTCGGCGATACGGATGTTTTTATAACGGTTACGTAAATCTTTTAAGATCCCCATTTGTGCTACGAGTGTTTCTGCTGTTCGGAAAACTCCCGCATTATCTGTCATAGATTGTTGGAGTTCTTCACGCAAGACGCTAACCGATTCTTGACCGTTGTTGGTAAGAACCCATTCCATCTCAGCGATCATACGTTCCGCATCGGCCTCACTTGCAGGGTGCAACGAAAGGGTATCGATTTCATTCACCATTGTTTTACCGACAAAGCGGCCAAATAACAAGGCTTCAAGAACGGAATTGGCTCCCAAACGGTTCGCTCCGTGGACGGATGAACATGAACACTCACCCGCTGCGTAGAAACCTTCAACAAAATCTGTATTATTTTTGCGGACATGTCCGTGTTTGTCCATCGGAATACCGCCCATAGAGTAGTGGGCTGTTGCGGAGATCAAAATCGGCTCTTTAATCATATCAAGTCCAAGGAACGTGATCGCAAGGTCACGAAGCTCCGGTAGGCGTTCCATGATTTTCTCTTTGCCTAAATGGACGAGGTCGATATAAACGGCATCTTTGCGAGGGCCGACACCGCGTCCTTCACGAATCTCTTGGATGATCGCGCGGGCTACAACGTCACGTGATGCGAGTTCCATAGCGTTCGGCGCGTATTTTTCCATAAAACGCTCGCCCAGTGAGTTGAGAAGTTTCCCACCCTCACCGCGAGCCGCTTCAGAGATGAGAACACCGTTACCGGAAAGTCCTGACGGATGAAATTGAACGAATTCCATATCTTCGAGAGGAAGACCGTGACGGGCTACGAGAGAGAGTCCATCACCGGTATTGGCGTGAGCATTGGAGTTGATCTTAAATGCGCGTGCGTATCCGCCGGTAGCAAACATAACCGCTTTTGCATTGAAAATTGCTTTTTCAGAGTTACGGATGTTATACGCGCTTACTCCATATACTTTACCTTCGTTATATAACAAGTCGGCAACATACCACTCATCCCAAAACTCGACACCTTCACGGAAGGCTTGCTCATAAATAGTTTGTAGAAGGGTAAGACCTGTACGGTCTTTTGCAAAGCAGGCGCGCGGTGAAGATTGTCCGCCGAAAGGGCGTTGAGCAATCGTACCGTCTTCGTTACGGCTAAATGCTGCACCCATACGTTCAACCCAACGGATCGTTTCCGGTGCTTTTTCACACATAAACTGGACAACATCTTGGTCTGCAAGATAGTCTGACCCCTTAACGGTATCGAACTCGTGGAGTTCAACGCTGTCTGCATCACTAAATGCAGCGTTAATTCCCCCCTGTGCAGCACCGGAGTGACTACGCAACGGGTGAAGTTTTGTGACAACGGCAACTTTTTTGCCGGCTTTTTGCAACTCGCGAGCTGCCGCACATCCGGCTAGTCCTGCTCCGACAATAACCGCATCATAAGTATAAATGGGAATACTCATACGCCTTCCTTGTTGATAAAATCTGTGGATGATTATAGCGCGCCGCTCCTTGGGCAAGATTAAAAAGGGTTATAGAGCGGTGTTAGGAATGAAAGTAGTAAATCTTGTCCAAAATAGTAACAAAATGGAAAAACTTACCACCCTAAATGAGTGGAAAAGTTACATTAGTGGGATAAATTAATGGTAAGAGTCGTCACGATCTCTGAGCTGTGCAACACGGTTTCCGCCGTTTTCTTTTGCTTTTTGAATCAGTTTAAGGGCATCAGCTGCCGCTTCTTCCACTGATTTTACCGGAATTTTAAGGAGGAAACCGGCACTTAACGTTATTTTGACCACCCCTTTTGCCGTGCTAAAACCGGAAGCTTCTACGGAGTGGATGATTTTTTCACAATCATCTAATGCCATTTGTTTGTTATTTCGTGACATAACAAAAATGATACGGTCATCGTCCATGTGCGCAAGGACATCGAGAGGTTGTTCATACATAGCGATCATATCACCGAGTTTTTTGAAAAGATTTGTCATATCATCTTTGGAGAGGGTATTGACAAGAGAGGTGTATTGATCAATTTCAAACAGTGCTACAAAAATATTATTACTGCCTCGACTCGATTTTTTGGCATTAAAAACAGTTATGAGACCTTTTTGATTGTTCATACCGCTGAGTGGGTGGAGCAAGTTCGGGCTCACAGCGGGCTGTGAACATCTGCGCAATAGCCGTTTAATAATAAAATCGATCTCTTGTGTCAACACTTTTTTTTGTGAGCCGTCCGTATCTACCGCACACGCTTTATCAATATCGCGGTAAATTTGATCAAGTAGGAAACGATAACGGAAAAATACCCCTAGACCGATAAAAAAGAGGAGAACGGCGATCAGTTTTGCGGTAGAGATGGCGTCATTGATAAGATGGATTTGGTGATCCATTAAGCGATCGATATCGGCCAAATAAGGGGTACTTACACTCATCATTTTTGTATGCGCGGCACTTTGGCGAGAGGTGTTGAGAGATTCTGTCCAATCCATCGCATGATTACGGAACGTTTCAGAAGAAATTTCTAGCGCATCTAACAGAGTAAGGTGCTCTTCTTGAGAGGTAATAATAGAGTCTAAAAGTGCATCTTCCCCTGAGAGTTTAACGGAGAGCGCCATTTCTGCAAGGGCACCGTTTATCACTATAGTGCTCATTTGAGGATCACTGATGTCGGCATGAATGATTTTTTCTAATAAGATATGCTGATTTTTAAGTGCGCTCAAACGTTCGCTGTAAGTAGAAATATGGAAGAGTTGAAGGGTTAAAAAAGTAACGCCCGCACCCAGAATTAATAAAGCAAGTTTTAGATTTTTAAAAACTTTTCGTATGGAGAGTAACATCCTATTTTCCTTTCATAAAAATATCGTTTTGAAACGTTAGTATAATTTGTTAGATAACATTTTAACACAAATAGGTAAATTTACGATTTTAACGGAACCGTAATCTCATTTTGTTTATAATACCATCATTTTATGATGGATATAAAGCGTGAACGCAGAAAACTATTTTATCTCCACTTTTTGTTCATCAAGCTCACACATCGGAGACGACGGTGCCATTCTCGGTGAGTGGGTATACAGTAAAGATCTTTTTTTCGAAAACGTCCATTTTAAAAGAACATGGCTTAGCCTCTACCAAATCGGCTATAAAGCGATGATTATTAATATTTCGGATGCAATTGCAATGAATGCGGTGCCGAAATATGCATTATTGGGTGTAGCGATGCCGAAGTCGATGAGTTTGTCTCAGATGGATGAGCTCTCGCGCGGGATGCAAGCGGCGGCTGCAGAATACAATATTGAGATTATCGGAGGGGATACGATCGGCAATTGCAAGCTTGATCTCTCCGTGACGATTATCTCTCATGCTACTGCACCGTTAGTGCGTCGCGGCTTAAAACGAGGAGATATCTTCGCCTACACAGGAGAGATAGGAAAATCGGCAAAACAGCTCCGTTATCTCTTAGCAGGGGGGAGTGTTCACACCCAGAGCCGTTTTGCAACCCCAAAATTGCGCCAATCGTTTGTGACGCAGTCGCGTCCTTACCTACGATGCGGCATGGATATTTCGGACGGTCTTTTCAGTGACATCGAAAAACTGTGTCGCTCCAACCGTATGGGGGTTCGATTTTTGAGAAAAATAGAAAAAAAAGTTGGCTGTAGCGGTGAGGAGTATGAGATGTTGGTAGCATTTCCTCCCCATCGATTGAATACGATTCGTCGTATTGCGGCACGAAATCGAACAACCATCACCCCTGTGGCTCGCGCGGTGCGCGGAAGCTATCTCAATCGCTGTAAGCGTCATCATTTTTAGGAGTTTCATGGAACGTCAATATTACCTCCCTCACAGCACAATCGAATTTCATTTTCGCCAATCTCCGCGTGACTTCGTCGTGGATGAGATACCTCTTTACCCATTCAGCGGTGAGGGAGAGCATTTGGTGCTTCATGTTCGTAAAAAGAACCTTTCCACGTGGCAGATGATCGACATCTTCAGCAATCATTTGGGGATCAAAGGACGTGATATCGGTTATGCGGGACTAAAAGACAAAAACGCCCAAACCAAGCAATATATTTCATTACCGCGAAAATTCGAAGCGGTATTAGAGAATTTTGAGCATGAGGGGATTAAAATCCTCGAAAAAACCTATCACAACAACAAAATACGTATCGGTCATCTCAAAGGAAACCGCTTTTTTATCCGTCTTAAAAAGGTGAATCCGACAGCGGCCATGAAAATTCAAGAAGCACTTAAAATGATCAAAAAACAGGGGATGCCGAATTATTTCGGATTTCAGCGTTTCGGGATCGATGGGGAGAATTATAAAAAAGGTCAAGCCATTTTGGCAGGGAGTCTCAAGGAACGGAATAAAAAATTAGCCCAATTTTATGTCAATGCCTATCAGAGCTATCTTTTTAACGACTGGTTGAGCCGTCGTGTTCAAATTTCAAAACTCGTCGAGGGGTTTGGAATCGATGAACTTTGCACCGTTTTGCCGCTCCCTAAAGAGGAACTCCTCTCAATGAAGGCTCAAAAACATCCGTTCAAACTGATCCACGGGGATGTGATGATGCATTATCCACATGGTAAACTTTTTCATTATGAGAGCGATGAAGAGATTGAGCGGTTTAACAAACGTGATATTTCCGTCAGTGGTCTTTTAAGCGGTAAACGGGCAACACGCGCTACCTCCTTTGCTGAGTCTATCGAAAAAGAGTATGACACCATTCACGAGGGGATCGATGGTGCACGCCGTTACGGATGGATTTTCCCTGAAGAGATCGAGGGGGAGTACAAAGAGAACGAAGCGTGGTTCGAACTCCATTTTACCCTCCCAAAAGGGTGCTATGCCACCGTATTGATCGAAGAGATTGCCAAACGACAAATTCAAACGGATGAAACTCAGGAGTAACCATGAAACAACACATCACCTCTGCTATCTCTCAATCTTTTGGCCGTTTTGCATCCAAAGAGCATGGGAAAACTTTTCAAAAACTCATTAATCGTACTTATGTACGCTCTATGGGGCTGGATATGTCTGATTTTGACGCTACAGAATCGTATCCGAGTCTTAATGCTCTTTTTACCCGTAAATTTCGCCACATGCGAAAATACTCAACGGATGCACATGATATGATCAGCCCGTGTGACTCTCTCATCACCGAATGCGGCGTCATAGAAGAGGATATGGCACTGCAGATCAAAGGGATGCGCTACAGTGTTGATGACGTGTTGGGAGAGGGGATCACAACGGATTCCAAAAAAAGTATCCATAATGGTACGTTTGTCAATTTTTATCTCTCACCGCGTGATTACCATCGTTATCATGCTCCGCTTGATATGCAAGTACTTCATGCACTCCATATTCCCGGTAAACTTTATCCGGTCAACATCCCCTCGCTTAAAAAGCAGGTGAATCTGTTTATTGAAAATGAACGGGTCGTTTTGGAATGCCTTAGCTCAGAGGGAAAACGGTTTTTCTTAATTTTGGTCGGTGCCCTCAATGTGGGAGAGATGGAAGTGAGTTTTGAACCGCGTATCCGAACCAACACGACGTTGATTCCGAGTCTATACAGTTACAGAGATTTGTATCTAAGCAAAGGGGATGATTTCGGATGTTTCCGTATGGGATCAACCATCGTTATGTTGTGTGAAAAAGATATGGTAGAACTTGGAGTGTCAAGCGGGCATAATGTGAAATTCGCCCAAACGATCGGGCGGCTTATTTTCTAAAAAGGATATCGAGACGGACGTTTAGATGTCCGTTTTCCTCGTAAATATCGATTGTACTGTCGATTGGCGGGTGGAGTTTAACCAATGAGCCTTGGATAGAGTGAAATACGTGGGTAAATTTAGGAAACATCGGGGCGAAAATCGTGTCGATATGCCCTTTTTGGATGATATGAGCTAATGAGCTGATACCGCTGTAGTAGACCGTTTTGTTAATAGAGCGGTTAATGCGATAGCTACGTAAAAGTTCGATATTTTTAACGAGGACATCGCGCTCTTCTTCACACAATACTCGATTGCTATACGCACGTTCGAGCTCTTCTTGTATCTCATGTTCTACAATTTTTTGCCGATCTTCGATCTCTTGATCGAGAAGCGGATCATTACGGCGGATGAGTTCAAGGATGCTGTCTACGTCCATAGGCTTTTTAGCAGTCATATGGGTGTAGCGCTCACCTCCCACATAGTCGTGATTCAATGCTTGAATGAGTTCTGCAACGATACTGAGATAAATAAATTTATCATCTTTGTTAAGATCAAAAGTGATCCCATGCGCCGAAATAAGAGGCTTTGGACCGGCATACTTCAAAGACATTAAAAACTCCTACACGAGTGGATAGTGACTAATTATACATTAAATCTGAAGTGCATGATATCACCATCGGCAACAATATACTCTTTCCCCTCAAGACGCATCTTACCCGCCTCTTTGGATTTTGCTTCACCGCCGCAGGCAACAAAATCTTCATACCCGATCACTTCAGCGCGGATGAACCCTTTTTCAAAGTCGTTGTGGATAACGGCAGCCGCTTTCGGAGCCGTGGTATTTTTGTGGATAGTCCAAGCACGAACTTCTTTGACACCCGCCGTGAAATAACTCATGAGACCCAGTTTATCGAATCCTTTACGGATGATTTGCTCTAGCCCTGATTCTTCGACACCCATATCGCGTAGGAATTCGTTACGCTCATCGTCTTCCATTCCGACGAGTTCTTCTTCGATTTTTGCACACAGTTTGATCACTTCACACCCGTGTTTTGCCGCGTGTTCGCGGAGACGTTGAACGAATTCGTTGTCGGAGGTTAAGCTATCTTCATCGACGTTCGCTCCGTACATAATCTCTTTGGCACTTAGAAGTCGAGTTTCACTCATCAGTTTTTCATACATTTCGCTATCCGCTTTCGGAAAGTTGCGAGCAAGGTTCCCCTCCGCCAAAAATTCCGCTAACTCTTCGGCAAATTCAGCCATAACAGCAGAATCTTTATCGTTTTTCGCCTGTTTTTTGAGTCGTTCGATACGGTTTGTCAACACTTCGATATCGGCGAAGATAAGTTCATTTTCGATGATTTCAACGTCGAGAAGAGGATCGAT
>NZ_MIBU01000087.1:0-8603 GCF_001830725.1 Sulfuricurvum sp. RIFOXYD12_FULL_44_77 | reverse complement strand
TTGATCGGCACGTTCTATGGCTGTTTTAAACGATTCTCCCTCTAAAAGGAGGGTAGCTCCCAAGCTCGTAG
The DNA here is from genome assembly GCF_001830725.1 of Sulfuricurvum sp. RIFOXYD12_FULL_44_77. NCBI lineage: Bacteria > Pseudomonadati > Campylobacterota > Epsilonproteobacteria > Campylobacterales > Sulfurimonadaceae > Sulfuricurvum > Sulfuricurvum sp. RIFOXYD12_FULL_44_77. The sequence goes on along the minus strand of NZ_MIBU01000087.1, from coordinate 8,532 downwards.
TGATAGAGGGGAGAGATTCAAAAACTATTTCGCTGACACTGCGGCGGATATGCTCGGCAATCGAGATAAGCTGGCTATTTTTAGCGGTATTGATCAGAATGATAAACTCTTCCCCTCCCCATCGGATAAGGGTGTCATCATTACGGATCGAATTTTGGATTGTATCGGCAACCTGTTTGAGAACTTCGTCTCCAATGCCATGCCCGTAGGTATCGTTGATCTTTTTGAAATAATCCAAATCGACCATGATGATCCCCAACGAGGTGATGTTTTGACGGTTCTCATCGTAATAATCGTAGAAATATTGACGGTTGAGTGCGCCGGTGAGCGGATCATGGTAGGCTTTGTTTTTTAGAAAAAGTTCACGTAAAAGAGACTGGCTAATATCGTTTAGGGTGATAATGTAGCGTTCACTGACAAACTCTTTGACCGAGAGGCTAAAAAATCGTTTCTCATTTGAGGATGATTTCATCGCTACGATCCGTTTGGATTTTTCCAGTTCCAGTATCTCGTGTATCCATGTTTTTCCCTCGATAGAAGAGGGGGTAAAAGTGAGATCGTTTTGCAAAAAACGGCTGCAAATGCACGATTCGTGTTGTAAAAAATCTTCTAGCGAGGCAACGGCAAAAAAATCGAAAAAGGGTTGATTGGCATAGATGATGGAGCTGTTTTCGGTGACGTATACGATATTCTCTTGGGCATCAAGGATGGATTGAATGTAGAGGGCTTGTTTGGCCAGTTTCTCTTGGTTTTGTTTTTGGTGGCTGATGTCGTGTTGGACCCCGATAAAGTATTTTAGTTTATTATTAGTATCAAACATGGGGGTAATGTTGAGAAGATTATGAAAGAGTTTCCCCTCTTTTGTGTAATTTCGAAGTTCGACTTCACATGATTTTGCATTTTGAAGGGCATCATATACTTTTCCCATAGAGGGCTGTTTTGGTTCCTGATCACGTAAAAAACGGCAGTTGCGTCCTACCGCATCCTCAAAGCTGTACCCTGTCGTTTCACTAAAAGCGCGGTTGACGTAGATGAGAGGATTATCCGGCAAAGAGGGATCGGTTATCGTAATACCGGTATCGACGACATCGACGAGATGTTTGAAAAGCGCCGCCTCATCGTAAGCATTTTTTCGATCGGTAACATCACTGAAAAACAGGAGTGCGATCGGATCTTCTCCCTCCTCGGCAATAAAGGAACCGTTTATATCGGCCCACTTTAGAGTTCCGTCGCTTAACCTGATACCCACCAGCTGATCAACAAGGCTTTGATGGGAATGAAGAAGTTTTTGGATCGGGTAGTCCTCAACGCTTAAGGGTTCCAGATTTTCATCGCTAAAGTTCCATACCGGATCGGCTGCATTTTTTCCGATAATTTCATTCAGCGGCACTCCAAGAATATCCGATACGGCTTTATTGGCATACAAAATCGTCGTATCACACCGATGGATCATAACCCCCTCATTGAGGCGATCGAGGAGGGACAAAAAGGAAACACCGTAATGATCTATAAGTTTTTGCATGTCACCCCTCTTTTAAATATATTATAAACGGTTTTTAATGAAAAAATCCCTAGCAGTTCGGAGTTAATTCAAAAATTAAGGGGTGATATTCATTATTTAGGCCTATAATAGTGCATTACGAGAATAGGAGCATGCTATGTTAAAAGAGTTATTGTATACAGGAATGGGTGGAGCATTGTTGCTCAAAGAGAGAGTTGAAGAGGAGCTTAAAAAGCTTGAAGAGAAAGGAAAATTGAACACTACCGATACCAAAAGTTTTCTTGAGAGTCTTAAAACCAAAGGGGAAGACGAAGAAAAACGTCTCAAAGAGGAACTCAAATCTGCCATCAAAGAGGTGATTGAAGAACTCGGAATTGCAACGAAAAAGGATATCGAAGCGCTACGATCGTGAGTTCATTGTATTCACCGAGACGTCTTTGGAGCGTTTTTCGTCTTTTGCTCTCGTTTTATCTTTTGATAAAAAAGAGGGAGACGTTTTTAGGGGTTTCCTCGCTCAGCCCCGATAAACTTGCCTCCACTATTACGGAGCTGGGGGCGAGTTTTATCAAATTGGCGCAAGTTTTGGCCACCCGTAACGATTTTTTCGATGAGTCGTACCTCAATGCCCTCAAAACACTCCATGATGATCTCCCTCCGATGAGCCAAGCCGCGTATGAGCGGGTCATGGCAAAAGCTTTTCCTACCGTACCGTTTATCCGTTTTGATTCTGTTCCTATTGCTTCGGCATCGATCGGTCAAGTCCACGCCGCATGGATAGATGAGACGACGAAAGTAGCCGTGAAACTGCGACGTGAGGGGATCGAAAAACGGGTTCGTGCCGATATCCGTATCTTGTCACTGTTTAACGGTTTTTTTCGCCCCCTTTTTTCCCATACGACCCGCCATTCCATCGAATCGGTTATTGCGGAGTTTTCATCGATGATTGTCCAAGAGTGCAGTCTGCGTCATGAGCGGAGCAATCTGGAGAAGTTTTCGTCACTCTACAAAGACTCCGGCATACTTTTCCCTATTGGCTATCCCTCTTTGAGCTGTGATGATGCGCTTGTGATGAGCTTTGAAGAGGGGTGGCGGTTTGATGATCGGGATGCGATCCTCTCGCACGGACTCGATATAAAACCGCTGATCGACCAGCTGGTACGTTTTTATACCGATCAAATGTTGGTCAAGGGGTTTTTTCACGCCGATCCCCATCCGGGAAATCTGCTGGTAAACGGTGCGGGAAAACTCGTATTGCTTGATTTTGGGATGGTGAAACGGGTTCCTAACGATACCCGTATCGCCATTATCGAACTGATAAAAGCGGCGAATGAACGGGATTTTGAGAGCTATGTAAGTGCAGCAAAACGTCTGGGGACGGTGGCGTACGATGCCCCCTCCGCTGAGCTTGCCGAGTTTACGGAGCGGATGTTCGATATTTTCGGTAATGATGCCCTCGATAGCGGCAGTATGCAGAAACTGGCGTTTGAAGTACTGGAACAGACCCGAAACCTCCCCTTTAAGCTCCCTCAGGAGGCGATTTATATCCTCCGAGTCAGTGCCATCATCGAGGGGTTAGGGACTACCTATATCGAAAATTTTAACGGGATCAAAGATATCCTCCCGATCCTCCAAAAGAATATCCCCAGAGCGTTAGGGATGAAGGATTCGATCCTTGAAACTGTGATCGATGAGATCAAACGTATCCCCGGTGATATCAATGCGTTTCGCCATATGATTGAGCGTGCAAGCAAAGGGGAATTGAGTGTAGAACTTTCACCGCTGCAGTATGAGATGATAAAAAAAGAGTTTCGTGCCGCAACCGCACCTCTCGCTACGGTGCTTATTTTGGCTCTGGGGGCAATGGGATTTTGGATGGCGGGAATCGAGGAGGCCGCTTATGCTTTTTTAGGGGCGGCGATGATGCGGCTGTGGTATCGATAAACGTGGATTTTAATGGGATTACAGTGAGGATAGGGTAGTATTACCTAATCAAATAAAAAGTGCCTAAGTATGAAGAGATTGATCCCTTTTTTAGCAGTATTCCTATGTTTTATCTCCGCATCGGCTAAAGATGAGATCAGATTCGGTGTTTTTGCCTATATGGGGCATGAAAAGACCCGAGCAAAATACCAGCCGCTGGTTGAGTATCTGAATGAAAAACTCGATAATCGGGTTGTTTTGGAAGTTCTGACTCAAGAGGAGATGGACGAAAAAATTGCCAAAAATCAGCTTGATCTCGCCACCACCAATCCTACCCATTTCCTCGTTGTCCGTCATCAGTACGCACTAAGCGGTGCGATTGCTACCCTTATCAGTGCCAACGAGGAGGGAAAGCCTTCCAGCCGTCTGGGAGGTGTAATAATTGTACGCCCTGAGAGTCAGATTGAGCACCTTGAGGACATAAAGGGTAAATCAATCTTAACACCCAGTATGAAACATATGGGGGGGTTCAGAGCTCAGGTATATGAACTCCATCAACAAGATATTCATATCAACAAGCATAATAATAAAATTATCGAGACCTATAATTCTCATCAAGAGGTGGTTCGAGAGATTTTAATGCGTCGAGCTGAGGTTGGATTTATCCGTGATGGCATCTTGGAAGAGATGATAGAGAGCGGTGATATCAAAGCAGGGGATATCCGAATCGTTAACGAAAAAAAAGTGGCGACTCACCCTTACAGAGTATCAACGCAACTCTATCCGGAATGGCCTGTTTTTGCCCTTCCTCATGCCAAAGAGAGAGATATTAAACTCTTCCTTGCAGCCCTTTACTCTCTTCAACCGACGAATGAAGCGATTAAAAAAGCGGGGATTTACGGCTATTCTCTACCGGCTGATTATCTGGAAGTCGAAGAGCTTGCCCGTCATTTGCGTCTCCCACCGTTTGATCAGACACCCGAAATTATTTTTTCGGATGTTTGGGCACATTATAAGGCGATGATTATTGTTTCACTCGGGGCTTTGCTGTTCGTATTGATCTATTATACACGTGAGCAGCGGAGAAAAAAACTGTTTGAATCGCTCCTATTTAATATCGGAGACGGTGTCTACGGTGTCAATCATGAAGGCAAATGTACATGGATCAATGCTCAGGCGTTGAAGATGACCGGATTTAGTGAAAATGAGGTACTGAATAAGGATCAGCATGCCCTTTTTCACCACCACAAAGTCACTCATGAAGTGTATGATGAGTCTGAATGTCCTATATACATGACATTGCAAGACCGTCAAACCCGCAGCGGTGAAGAGTATTTGATCCGACATGACGGTACCTACTTTCCGGTAAGTCTCACCGTAGCTTCTGCGGATGATGGCGCTATCATCGTTTTTCGGGACATTACAGAGCAAAAAATGTTGCAAGAAACACTGCAACGAAGTGAATCAAGTCTTAAAAAAGCCCAATCAATAGCCCATATCGGGAGTTGGGAACTTGACCTCCAAAACAATCATTTGTTTTGGTCGGATGAGATTTATCGTATTTTTGAGATCAATCGACTCCGCTTTGAAGCTTCCTACGACGCATTTTTGAATGTCATCCATCCAGATGATCGGGAGAGTGTTAACCGAGCGTATGAATATTCACTGATTACCCGACAAAAATATACGATCGATCACCGCCTTTTGATGGAAGACGGCAGAATCAAGTGGGTTCGAGAGGTGGGAGATACCGAGTATGATTCGGAGGGGAACCCTACTGTTTCCAGAGGAACCGTACAAGATATTACGGAACAAGTTTTGATTAATCAGGAACTTCGTGAGATAAAGTCGAAACTCGAAGAGACGAATGCCGCGTTGAGCCTTAAAAACAATCAGCTTAAAGAGCTTGCTATGATTGACGGGCTCACCCACATTGCGAATCGCCGCTTTTTTGATGAGATGTATGCAAAAAACTATAAAGAGGCTTTCAGAGAGAAAAAAACGCTAGCAGTGATAATGATCGATGTTGATCACTTCAAGCCCTACAACGACCATTATGGGCATGCACAGGGGGATGAATGTTTGATAGCGATAGCCCAAGTACTCAAAAACAGTCTCAAGCGTCCCAGCGATATCATCGCCCGTTATGGGGGTGAGGAGTTTATTATTTTACTCAAAGATATTGATTTAGATGGGGCACAGCAAGTTTCTGAGTCTCTGTTAAAAGCCGTTGAGGCTCTTCAAATGACACATGAATACTCCTCTGCGGCTGATGTTGTTAGTGTCAGTGTCGGAATGGCTTTTAAAGAAGTCGGGGATGCTGTGAGTAAAGAATCCCTCCTTAAAAGTGCGGATGATGCACTCTATAAAGCTAAAGCTGAGGGACGAAACAGGGTGGTCAGTACGGTTTAAGACTATCGGAGTTATCATTAATGCAATCTATAGGAAGAGTAGGGAATGATGCAAGCTCAAGAACTTAAATCGAGTTTCACCAAGCGCTATATTATTGCGATCTCTCTTATCGCACTTCTCTCAAGCGGTGCTTATTATGTCTTGAATCTTGCCCTAAAAGCGAGTGATTCGACAGCACTGGTTGTCAATATCTCAGGAAAACAGCGGATGCTCTCACAGCGGATTGCCTCGTATTCTCAGCAGTATTATTTGCGTGTTTATGCGGATGGGGTACACTCGGACAGTGAAACCATCCGAGCTAAATTGCTGAGTGCTATTGAGGAGATGGGCAAAGCCAACGAAGCACTCTCCTCCGGAAGCTTGAAAGAGGGTGTGCAGGTAGAACTCTCCCCTTCCATCTATTCGCTTTATTATGGGGAGACATTGCTTAAAAGGCGTGTTGAAGAGTATCTTGATCGAGCAATACGTCTAAGTAACGCACACTCCCAAGATGAATCAATGACTCTTTTAGGAGAAATTTTAGAGCTCTCCGACCCCCTTTTAAATGATCTAAACAGTGCCGTTTTACAGTATCAAAAAGAGGGTGAAGCCAATATCGTCGCAATTGATAATTTAGAATCAATAGTGTGGCTGGTAACACTGATGACGCTACTATTGGAAGTGATTTTTATTTTTCAGCCTATGGCCAATAAAATTCGTGAATTGTTTCAAGAGGTGGCTTGGGATCATGAAAATCTTGAGCAGCAAATTTCAATTCGAACAATGAGCTTGGAGCATGCTAACTTGAAATTGATGCAATTGGCGTCACATGATCCGTTGACGGGGCTTAAAAATCGGCTCAATATGGAGCGTGATCTCGAAGAATTGATTTTTCAATACGAAAAAAATCATCTCCCTTACGCTGTGTTGATGCTCGATATTGACTGGTTTAAAAAAATCAACGATACCTATGGGCACGATGCGGGTGATTTTGTTTTGTGTGAAATTTCAAAAATTATGTTGGAAAGTGTACGTATTCAGGACAGTGTTTACCGTGCCGGGGGGGAAGAATTTGTTATAATTTTTAATCGTATCACGCGAGAGCAGGCGATTGAAAAATCAGAATCTATCCGTTTGGGAGTTCAAAAACATCCGTTTATCTTTAGTGATCAAACGATGCAATGCACGATTAGCGGAGGGCTTTACCACCCTGATATTTTAAAATCCTCAAGCGTTCAAGGGGTTCTTAAACTCGCTGATAATGCCCTATATGAGGCCAAACATTCAGGACGCAATACCATCGTCGAAGCGATCTATAAAAAAGTTGAAGAGAAAGAGTAATTTCAAATGATAAATAAAACAATAGTTGAACGTATTTTGTTGGTGGATGATAGTAAAACATTGGCAAAATTGATCAGTTTAAAAGTAAAAAGTGAACTAAAAATAGAGATAGATGTGGCGTATTCGCTCTCAGAAGCAGAGCTTTTTAGTAAAAAATATAGCTATACCTTAGCGATTCTTGATCTCAATCTTCCCGATGCCCCCAATGGGGAAGTGGTTGATGTAATGCTCAAAAAAAATATCCCCTCAATCGTTTTGACGGGGAGTGTCGATAAAGAGTTCCGTAAAGTGATGCTAAAAAAAGATATTATCGATTATATTTATAAGGGGGGAATTCATGATATCGACTACCTAATCGATATTATCAAAAGACTCCTCAAAAATCGTCATCATAAAGTGATGGTGGTGGATGATTCATCGGTGTTTCGAAATCGGATGAAAAAAATGGTGGGAAATCTCTTTTTTCAAGTGTATGCACTCGCTCATGGAGAAGAGGCTCTCTTGATTTTGGAAGAGAATCCCGATATTAAAATCATTATCACCGATTACAATATGCCGGTGATGGACGGACTGGAACTTACCAAAGCGGTTCGCAAAAAGTATACAAAAAATCAGCTCTCTATTTTTGTCCTCTCTTCCACCGAAGATTCCGATGTATCCGCTATGTTTCTTAAACAAGGGGCGAACGATTTTATCAACAAACCGTTCAGCAAAGAGGAGTTTTCATGTCGGTTAAACAATGCGATTGAAGCGTTGGAGAATATCGATACGATTACCCATTATTCCAGCCGCGATTTTTTGACGGGATTGTACAATCGGCGCCACTTTTTTACGGTGATGGAACCCTATTTTATCGAAGCGGTCAATCGAGATGAAGAGTTTATGACGGCGATGATCGATATTGATAATTTTAAAAGTATCAATGAAAGTTACGGACACGATATCGGAGATCAGATGATCATTCACGTTTCTGAACTACTTCGCTCAAACGTACAGTATCAAGATGTCGTTTCACGTTTTACAGGAGATGAATTTTGTCTTGTCTTAAAAGAAACGACCCGTGAAAAATCGATTGAAATTTTAGAACGTATTCGACAAAGAATAGCATTGACACCTCTTGTACTTGCATCGGGAGAAGAGGTGTTTTTGACGGTTTCTATCGGGGCGGCGTTGGAACATGATAATTCTTTGAACGATACGATGAGCGAAGCCGATGCGCAGCTGCATCATGCTAAAACTACCGGAAAAAATAAGGTATGTACGGTTTAGATTCAAACGGCAGCAGTGGGTAAGAAAAAAGTAAACTGCTGGCGTCCTGCCTCTTTAGAGGTGTACATAGCGACATCGGCATGATGGAGAAGGGATTCAACGGTTTGTCC
>NZ_MIBU01000086.1:0-14043 GCF_001830725.1 Sulfuricurvum sp. RIFOXYD12_FULL_44_77 | reverse complement strand
TTAAAATAGTGACTACCGAATCGACTTTCTCTATACCTTTATTATATTTTCGAAGTTCATGTTCAAACGTTTCAATTTTTTGCAAGGTCTCCAAATCGATCTCTTCAAACGGAACTTTTAGAGTAATGGTATTTTGGCTGACATGCTTATCAAAAAAACCGTCCGGACTTATGGCGAGGCGGGTCACAATACTCAGTAAAATAACCGCTGTTAAAATCATAAACCCTTTTAAGATTTTAGGATTGTAATGAATTTCACGATTAGCGAACCAATAACATATCCGTGCGAACCCTATTCTGGGATATTTCACCGAAAAAAAACTTAGCAATGCAGGTAAAAATACAATATTGATAATATACGCCACTGCCGATGAAACCATCAAACTTAAACTCAACATAGTCACAATCTTGGAATCGGCAAAAAGGAGTGACCCCAAGCTCAGTATTAAAACGGGTAAAGTCCAAACGGCAGGATGAAGGTTTCGATTGATACTTTTCTCCAAAGCCCGATTCGAATCACTTTTAAATTGAGAGACATGCCATCGGTAGTAAAAATAGAGATAGTGACCGATCGAGATACTGACAACCATTAAACTCATTGCGATATGAATCTGGTTGCTTCCACTCAACAGATACATAATAGAGAAGGTCCATATCAAGGTTAAGATGGTGACACTGATAGCCCCAAATGCAGCGATATAGTTTCGAAATAAAATCCGTGACATCACCACTATGACCAGAACAATGACACCGACATACCAAAGATAATGCCCCAACTGCGCTTCAACAACCGGTTCGGAATATCGGTGTTCAAACGGGATATTCATTTTATCTATTTGTATAGGATTTTGAGAGTGCAAGAAAAAATGGAACTCACTAAAATCATCATTCACAAACTGTGTATACGGTTCCGGAAATGCTCTGACGAACGTCACCATCTTTGGTGCTGACAAGCTGCCGATCGGCAACGCTTTGACGATCGCCGACTCTTCAGAGGTTTGATCGTTAAAAACCATATGGGTTGCAAAAAGCGATTCAACCTGTTCCACGCCTACTTGATGCTCAAGCTCGGTCTGAAGCGACTGCAACTGAAGTTTGGTCGTTTCATCGAAAACAGCTGTTTTGATACTTAAGCGCCCGACATACGTTGCGGTATACTCTTGCTGTGTTGTTTTTTCGAACTGTTTGGACTCACTCAACCAAAAAAATGTATCGGATGAGATCAGTTCCGGCTTTATAAATGCAAATATTCCTATAGAGAAAAGGATAAAAAGGGCGATAACTGCTGCCCTGAACCGTCGAATAAACATAACAAACTGTGACGTATTTGGTGTATGGTAATACATAATTAATCCCACTCTTTCGCAACAATAAGGTAGGGGCGTTTAGAAACGCCTATTTGTTCGGCAACACGTTTTATATCATCGATTTTCTCTTCGATTTTCACATCACTGTTTTGTGCACTAGTGATCTCTTTTTTTCCGACCATCACTTCCAACATTCGCTGCAAGGGAGAAGGTGCCGAATAAATGGCTCCTATCAAAAAATGCGAATTAAATCGTTTAAGCTCATAAAAATAGATGTGATAGCGGTAAATCGTCCTCATTTTCTGGTTTTCAAAAATCATTGAGATAAAATCTCGGGAATGGGGACATTTCGGATCAATAAAAACATACACTTTAATGTCGCCTTCACCGTATTGTATTGCATGCTGCTCAATCGGTTCAAGGAGTGCCACCATTTTTTTGGTCGATAAATCTTTCCCCTCAGCCTTAATGGCAATAAAACACCATAAAGACAATAGCACTAGCAAAAAAGATGATATAGGTTTAATTGTGTAAATCATACCGCAATCATAAATCAAAGAAATTACAATATCACTACAATCGTGATTAAAAAGTAAGCAAAATCCCTTTTTACGAATCTAAATTCGACTTTTTATACTATAATTTAATTCGATCGGCTAAAAGGCGGAATAAAATGGACTCTATCGAATTCTTAGGAACCGGCGGTACTCGAACACCGACACAGGGGACTACATGCTTACGTGTCTCAGAGCATTGTGTCATTGATGCCGGAAATCTTATCAGTCGTTTTGGGGATAATGTCTTTTCCATTGAGCATATATTTCTCACCCATTCGCATCTCGATCATATTATTGATATCCCCTTCCTCGCTGATCTCTTTGTGACCCAAAAAAGTGTTTCCCTTAAAATCTATGGATTGAAGGCAACACTTGATAATTTGCGTCATTTTATTTTCAATGAACGCATTTGGCCTAATTTTGAAGAAATCATTCTGATCGGTCATACGGATAAAACCATTGAATTTGTTGAACTTGAACTCGAAACCCCTTATCATGTTGACGATATCACCTTAACCCCGTTTAAAACCGATCATACGGAGGGGAGCTGCGGCTATATCATTGAAAAAAACGGTTCGGGAATTTTATTTACGGCCGATACCTATCGATGTGACCGAATTTGGGAATTGCTTGATGAACGTCCTAACATTCATACCCTCGTCGTAGAACTCTCCTTTCCTTCACAATTTGAGAAATTGGCTTATGATAGCAAACATCTCACCCCCGCTCTTTTGGTTGATGAGTTGAAAAAATGTCATAGAGAGGACTTTAGCATCTATGCTATGCACCTCAAAGTCCTCTTTATCCCCGCAATTCTTGAAGAATTAAATTCCCTTCAATTGCTTAGAAATGGGGGGAAAGTCCTTGTTGACGGGGATCGTATCAATTATTCTCCGCACTAATGCGCTATAATGCCGTTATTAATTTAGTAAGGTGTTATTATGAGTATTGAACAAACATTACAAGAACGAAGCGGAAATATCTGTGAATTATGCGGTGCTACGGAAGGTTTAAGCGTCTATGCAGTCGCCCCGAGCGATGCCTCTGCGGATCAATCACTCTATATCTGCGAAACCTGCAAAAGCCAAATTTCAAACCCTCAAAACCTTGATTCAGATCACTGGCGTTGTCTCTCAGATAGTATGTGGAGCCAAGTACCTGCCGTCCAAGTTATGGCGTACCGTCTCCTATCAGCACTCGGCGATCAAGATCAACTCGATATGATGTACCTCGAAGACGATGTCAAAACATGGGCGCAAGCGGGGATGCTCAATACTGCCGCCAACGATGATGGCGGAGCGGTTATTCAACGTGACAGCAATGGAACCATCCTTGCTGAGGGTGATACCGTTACGTTGATCAAAGATCTCGAAGTAAAAGGGGCAGGTTTTACCGCAAAACGGGGAACTATCGTGAAAAATATCCGCCTTACCGACGATGCTCGATACATTGAGGGAAAAATCAACGGCAGTACAATCGTACTTGTCGCCGCATTTATGAAAAAAGCATAAAAAAAGCAAATAACACAGTAATGCAAAAGTCACAATATTCTATTGTGCGCTTCCTTTTGATTTGTTCTGCGCCTCTTTTTCTTGCTGCTCGAGGCGGGAGAGTTCCTGAGCCGTCCGTTCGCGGTCGGCTTTGGCTTTGGCGAGCGCTTCTCTCGCCCGCTTCATCGCATCACTCTCTCCCTTCGAGTTTTTTGTGTCGGGAGCTTTCATCTCTTTTTGAGAAATTTCTTTTTCCAATCCCTTGATAGTAGCATCTTGTTTAGCCAGTGACTCACGGATGGTCGAAACACGCTGATGCAGCGATTCTATGACGTTGGATAGCATCTGAGGATCGACAACAGTGGTTCCAAATACTTCGACAGGTTTCCCTGGTTCGGGAACATTCGAACTCACCGGATTACAATTAGGGGCGTGTTGTTCCCAGCTTCGATTGGCTTCGTTGTTGGCAATGCAATTGAGCTGCGATTGCGCCGGAGGAATCGGCTTGAGTACGATCTGATTGGAGGTGGATGAAGCACTCACCCCCCCCTTCATTCCACTGAGCAATTTTTCTTTTTCTGCATCAAACTGTTTTTGCTCCACAGCTTTTTTCAAAGCGTCCTGTTTCTTCTTATTTTCTTCAGCGGCTTTCTGAAGTGCCGTATTTATAGTATTCTCTTTTTGTTTGGCTTTTGCCGCACCCGTTTTGGGATAAAGGCCGGGTTTAAAATAACATGCTCCCGCACAGTCATTTTTGTAGTTTGAATTCATACAGCGTGAAAAATAATACGAGTTACATTCGGATTCGGTAGGCCAACAATGACCGGACTGTCCGGTGTAACTTTTAAGCCATGATTTCCAGTCGATACAATATTCGCCATATACTTCGGAACTGCTCAATATCCCTATCAAAACCGCTATCGGAAAACTAATTAGACGGGACATTTTTACTCCATGGACTTTTGAGTATTTTTACGGGTTGAATCCCACCTTCTTTGTAGATATCACATCCTTCGCCGGCATGCACGTCCACACTGACCTCACTTTTGGGCAAGCGAACCGAAACCGTCCCCTCAAAGACTTCGATACGGCTCCCTCCCTCAAAATTTCGAATCGAAAAATCGGTTCCGCGAACGGCACAAATCGCAGCAGGCGTTCGGACTTCAAACTTCTTTCCGAAATAGTGTTTCAACTTTGCCTGCACATGTGCAAACCCTTGTGTCAGCATTGCTTCAAAACTCTTTCCCGTATCGTCTTGGGTAACCGTAAAACTGCTGTTTTCGGAGAGTTCCACCTCCGCGTCTCCGCCTGCAACAAACAACTTGGCGGAACTGTTGGCTCCCACATCGACCCTTTCGCCGACGCGGAGCGGCAATACGACATCCGAAGCAGTAACGCTACCCATCAAAGAACGGCGTACCTCTCCGCTTATCGGAATCACCATTGCTCCATGCCCGCCGTATTCCGAAACCGCTGTTCGTATGGATGCAAGGATACTTTCTTGTTTGGAGAACAATTCTCTGGCACGTTTGAGCAGAGCGTTAGCTTCCCTCACCCCCAGCTCACTGACCGCTACCGCTTCGCGCGCTACGATCATTGCATCGGGGTCTTTTGATGTACGGATATCTTGCTCCACACTACGTGAAATTCTTAGGTCGGATTCCGCCGCTTCAACCCGTTTTTCGGCAGCCGCTACCGCCCCAAGGGCGCCATTGCGTTCCGCCATAGCCCAATGAATAGCCTGTTCCCCCGGATTGAGTGCAAATGCCGCTTGCACGTATCCAAAACACAAAAATATAATCAACACCCATTTCATCATTTCACCCTTGAGAATATTTATACTCTATCTTTGTATAATAGCTCAACAAGCAGTAAAATACGTATAAGGAAAACAGAATGAATACTCTCTTAAAAGCCGTTTGTCTAGCGGGGTTGCTAGCATCTACTTGTATCGCCGACGATCGAACGGAAGAAGGACGCCGATACCTAATACGCGGAATCGCCGCAATAGAAATGGCCAAGTCGGAAAAAGAGCTCTCCGGAGCCGCAGAGCAATTCACAAAGGCGACTCAAATCGCACCTGAACTCTCTGCAGCTTGGTACAATCTCGGATCGGTACAGGCCAAATTGGGACGTTACAAAGAGGCTATGAATAGCTATCAGCACTATCTTGCACTGAATCCAAAAGCGGAAGACGCTCCGAAAATACGCGACGAGATCATCAAACTCGAATATCGCATGGAACAAGCCGATAAAGTTGCCGCCCTAGCGGGAACATGGGTCGACAATTATAATCGATACTTCAAACTTGAAATGTCAGGAAACCGCATTACTCTCAGTTCGCGAAGAACACCTGACGATAACGACGTCATATCCACCTACAGTCTTGTCGGGAAAGTACCCGTGAGCAATTATATGAACGAAATATTTCAGTTGGAAATATCCGGGCAGAACCTCGGCGGAAAATGGAGTAAAGATGGCTATCAGGCCGATAAATGCACCATTCCTCCACTCGGAGGCAACGCTGAAGGGGAAGTGTTGTTGGAAGAGAATAAAATTGTTTTACGTCATATTGACACCAAATATTCTGCCGCTACCCAAATCAATGTATTTGACGATTTTTGTATTAATGTCAAAGTGACGGAGCAAAAAGAGGTCGAACGTGTTTTCCGCAAATACGTCGAACAACCGACTCCTTAAAAGTTTTTACGAAACAGGTAGAATAATCCTACTTTTTTGATTGAGTATCGATTTCCAATACCAATTCCGAATAAATACGTGCTTTCGCAATATTATAGCGATGGAGTTGTTCGCTCTTTTCCAATGAACCGATTTTTTGATTGAGCTGTCCCATACGGGCAGCAATCGAATTACGATTTTGGACTACTTTTGATTTCTCCTCCACACTTGGCTGTGAAAGCCCTACAAAACTTGTTACTTGATTCGTATAGCTACCGGTTGCATCCAACGCATCTGAAATGCTTTGGGTTGTCGCGGCCATCATTGCCGTCGATTCGGATATATCTTTTAACGAATTTTCAAGGTTTTTAGCGTCACTCAGTAATTTGGTATCGGCATACAGAGCCAGTTTCGAAATATCTGACCCTTTTACATCTGCGCGATTGAGCTTATCAAACCCTGCTAAAAAAGTATCCGAACTGTTTTTATAGCGGTTCAAAGCACTTGCGGCTCCTCCGAGATTTAAAAGTGTTTTAGAGATCAGCTTGGTCGTATTGGAGACTTCTCCCGCATACGGTATCGGTAAAAAACGGACGACATTGCTGATATAGACACTTGATTTAAGCATTTGGGCATATCCGTCAACCGTCCCTTTCATGGTAGTGATAAAGAGTTCAAACGATTCAATATTCTTTTTGTCTTCACGCAACAGTTTTGCCACCTTTTCAAGGTGATCATATCCATAGCTGTTAAGCTGTTCTGCACTGATGCACGGTTTTGGCACGTTGGGGGTAGGCTGCGATCCGCATCCTCCCAAGATTGCTGCAAGTGCCCCCAAAAGCAGTGCGTGTTTGATTTTCGCCCGTTTCATATCATCCCCATCTCTTTGAGCGCTCGACGTATCGCCCCCGCTATCGATTCACCCGTGCGTGCCGTATGTTCATCGAGTTTTACTTTTTCGCTTTTGGTGAGGGTTAAAAACACTTTCTCGCTTTGCTTTATCTCATCCGTTTTTTTAGGCCGCCCTCCCGGATGTTTAGCAGTTTGAATCTCTTTGTGGGTTGTGAGTTCCCTTTGGGTGACCCGCTTGGCGAACTTATTCTCTTTGACTTCTTCCATTATGACTACCTTTTATACAGTAATTAACTGTTTATTAACTCTCATATTCTCGGATCTTATCATGCAAATCAACCATTAATTTAGAACTCTTCTTGTAGGCATACGCTTTTATCCCCCCCTGCTGTGAGAGTTCCGTGATGGAGCGATTTTCGTTGATCGCCGTTTGAAGTGCGACACTCATCGGAATCGGAAACATCTCAATCTCAAACCCCAGCGTCTCTTCAAAAACAAACTTTGCATCGTTGATATCGTTCTCTTTTTGACTCATATTGGGGATCATTAAAATCGGTTTGTTCGCCGATGCGACACGCACCAATGTATCAACCGTCCCCTGTATCGTCTCGAGTGTCGGAATAAACGGGATAATAATCAAATCCGAATAACTGATGGCCTGATCGAGTTTAATATCATCAAACCCGCCGAAATCAAATATCGTTTCATGCTTCGGCTTTTCAAGATGTTTTTGCTGAATATCGATACGCTCCACACGTTCAGGCAATCGATCGGAAAGGGAACCGTAGGGATCAACCTCACACCCGTAAAATCCGAATCCCGATATGAGCTGATGGGCGATCATCGATTTGCCCACCCCGCCTTTAAAATTGACAACGGTAATATTCATTAATTTCCTTACTATATTTAACTGTTAATTACAGTATTTTACCTGTATAAAATAGATAAAGTCAAGTTTATTACAGTAAAAAACTATATTTAAAAAGGTATGTCCTAGTTTATTTAATAGGGGAGAAAGAGGAGAAGAAAAGAATGTTAAAAGAATCAAACAAACATAAAATCTTTTTTATACAGTATATGTTCGCTTGTTTGTTTGAAAGCGGCCATCTTCTCAAGGACATCCATCAGAGGAACTTTCCCCAAAGCACTGATCTCTTGGCATATCAATATTTCATAATTGCTCATTCTAGCACGATACGCAACTACCATATGCTGAGACGTAAGCTGTCTTAGTCGTTTAAGAACACCCTCTTCTTCTATCCATTCATTGTTATTGTTTAACATTTTAGAACCTTTTACGGTAGACTTGTAACATTCTATCACCTTTAAACTGACGTGTCAATATATTTAAAAAAGTTATTAATCGGTCATAAAAGGGTCATTAGTAATGATAGGTGAAAATAATTACTTTGGGATTACGAAGAGAAATGGAGTTGTCTTACTATAAAAAGTTTTCTATCTTATATTTACTCCAAAATCTCCGCTTCGACTAATTTTATTAGAAGAGCAAGCGAATCTTGCCAGCCCAAATAACAAGCCTCCTCTGGGATGATGGCAGGTACCCCCTCTTGCACTATATTTAATTCTGTTCCAACGGATACCTGCTTCAAGGTGATGGTCGTATCCATTTTGCCGGGTAAATTCGGATCGTCAAACCGGTCTGCATAGCGAATACGTTCATTGGGCACCAATTCAAGGTACTCACCGCTAAAAGAATCACTCTTGCCGCTAGTGAAATTCGTAAATGACATCGTATAGGTACCGCCGACCTTTACATCCATATGGTGCACCCTACAAGTAAATCCGTTTGGCGGAAACCATTTTGCTATCGCATCTGCATCAAGAAAAGCCCGATAGACACGTTCAGGCACTGCACGAATCACACGATGAAGTCGGATTGTGTTGGATTGTACTGAAGTTGTTGACATGTGTTTACCTCCATCTCAAAGTAACAATGATTTTTGCATCATTACATTTAAAATCAGTGATCAAAATCCACTTACTGATTTTTAATTAATTCTATTTAATTATTTATAGTTTTTTATAGCAAAAAGAGAGGATTTGAAGTTTTGGTGGGGGCGTCTACCCATTCGCCCCTTCAATGAAAAAAGTAGCCTCGTCCTCTTTTAGTTTTGTATTAGAAACATCACCATAAATCCTGGCTTGACAAATAATAAGTTCCCCGATATATTATTCACAAATTTCATGAGGACAAGATCATTATGGATTATAAAAATATTAGTCAGCAAGTTGTTAATGTTCACGAGCAGTTAAGACTCGAATGGCCTCATCTTAAACATATCAGTATCGGATTTTATGAAGACGAAACAAATGAGTTGTATCTGTTTACTAATCCGACAGGAATAGATTCATCTCTAGTTCAGTATAAACAGCCCCTTTCCCTTTTCCCTATGCTCGAAGCAATCGCAAAAAATAAAACTCCAGAAATCATAGATGACCTATCACTATTTAGTGATTTTGATGATCCGTCAGCTCACGTTATAAATGCCTATTTCAACTCCAGTTTTATAGTCCCAATGTATCATCAAAACGGTCGATTATTAGGATTTATTTTTTTTGATGCAAGTGAAAGAGAATTTTTCACAAAACCGATACGTGATCATCTTGCTGTTTATTCCCGATTGATAAGTTCGATGATCATGACCAACATTTTGCCTCTAAAAATACTTCAATCTGCTGTTGCTATGACTCAAAAGATGACCCGATTCAAAGATGAAGAAACTTCCAATCATATTGCAAGAGTTGCCCATTACTCCCGTATGATTGCCGAAACATTGGCTCAAAGTCATACTCTTAGCGACGAATTTATTAACTATATTTTACTCTATGCACCGCTTCACGATATCGGTAAAGTGGGAATACCCGATTATATATTACTCAAACCCGGAAAACTTAATCCGGATGAATATTCGATAATGCAAACGCATGTAGTCAAAGGTGTAGAAATTATCGACATACTCCTTTCCAGCTTTGATTTAGGCGATTTTGATCACACTGAAATGCTGCACAACATTACAGCCTATCATCATGAACGTCTAAACGGAAGCGGTTATCCTTATAATCTGAAAGGTATGGATATTCCTATTGAAAGCCGTATCGTTGCCGTAGCCGATGTGTTTGACGCAATGAGCAATCCTCGTCCTTACCATAAAGGACGAAGCATAGATGAAACGTTCGATTATTTGCAGTCTGAAGCAGGAAAGTTTTTTGATCCGGACTGTGTTCAAGCACTTCTCGATCGAAAAGAAGAAGTTTATGAAATCAGAAAGGTGTTTATTCCAGAAACATATCCTCTCTAATTTCCTCTTGCTCCCACTCTTCCAAAATATGGGGTAGGTATTCAATCTTCACTTTACACTCGATTGTTAAATAGCTACATGATAGTTTTCTTTTATGAGGAAGGTAAATAATTTAAAGTTTTGGTGGAGGCGTCCTCTATCAAACAAAGGCTAAATAACGATATTTTTAAGAGTATGCAAAAAATAAACTACATTAATACTATTCTCATAGATATATATTTATGAGAATTAAATACTAAACATAAAGCTTTTAAGCGGTTCATAGTTGCCTTGATCCGCTTCTTTCAACGAAGCGATATAAGCGAATCGCGCATCACTCACTTCGGTAATATTCCCACCCCATGAAAGAGCTTGATACCCCATTTTCAAGAGCCATAAGTCAGTAGCGAGTCGCGCCCATCGACCGTTTCCGTTTGGAAAGGGATGAATTTTTACTAACGTATGATGCAGACGCACCGCAGTGTCTTGATAATCCCAAGAACTTTCCCAATATTTGAGATCATCTTGAAGTTGATACAAACGTTGATGAATCAGATTGGCTTCGACACCGATCGAGGTTTGTGTGGTACGAAATTCTCCCGCCCAACTCCAAACATCACCGAACATCTCTTTATGGAGTTTACGGAAAAAGCTCAAATCAAACGTTACTTTTTTGAGAGCCGACGGGTTGAGCGTGTATTTAACATAGGCTTTTAGAATATTTTGCGCTTCGGCATCGTCCAGTTCTGCACGGGTGGTAATCTTTTTGAGTTTCAGTCCTGATATATCGTCGAGGGGAGTTTCCCCCTCTTTGTCAAACGTAATCATGCCCAAACTTGTGATTTTGGCATTTTAGAGATCATTGCTTTGGCTTGGGAGAGCATTTTGTTTTGCGCTTCGCTTCTCGGAGATTGGTTTTCGAGGGCAGAAGTTTGAATCACTCGGTTCACAATCTCATGCGCTTTTTTCTCGATTTGCGCCTGATAGAGTGCTTTTGCCGATTGTTTCGGTTTTATTGCAATCTCACATCCCAAAGCTATCGCTATTTTGTCGAGCGTATCAAGTGATATATCATGTCCCGAAAATGCACGCTTAACAGTAGCGATCCCTAATCCTGAACGAGTAGCGATAGCCTCATAAGGGATAGATAGAGCCTCTTTTTGTTTTTTGAGTGCAGAGAGTATTAATGATTTAAACATAGTAGCTTCTTTTCAGTATCATATTTGATACTTTTTATTTTACTAAATGTATCATAAGCGATACTTTTTGTCAAGACAAACACAACTATAACAGTCATCATTAAGTAAAAAAGTAGCCTGTCCCCTTTAATTCCATTTTACCTATATCTCGGATTATTGGGCTTTTTTAATCTCACTAGCTGTCAAAAAGTGCCCTCTACTGACACAGTATGGGCACAACAAAAGTTAATTTATTCAATAACTAAATTCTTTTTTCATAAACCAATCACTACCTCATAGCTTATAGTCATAATATAATTTTTAATAAATATTTAAAATACTTATAATTAAAATTCACAGTAAAAAGTTTATCTTATAAAGTTAAAATGCACTCAAATTAAAATATAATTTAATATAATTGTGTTAAGGTGCTCTATCATAAATAAGAAATGGAGAGAAACGCATTGTATAAGCTAGAAATCGAGAGACGTTTAAATAAAACTGACTATACAAGATTACCGCGACTTTTAGGCTTTCAAAACACTTATGACAATACAAACTCTACAGATGAATTAAAAAATATGTTAGAGATTGCAGATATAAATGGTAGTAAATACATTGAACTTTATCAACTAAAAACTACAGCTGATATTTCAAGGATTCTTCAAAATCTAGTATCAATAACCTATCAACCCAATATTCCATATATCGAAAACCAAGGTGACTTATCTATCATTAAAGTATCTTCAAATGGTTTAAATTTTGAAATTCTTGCAGACTTTTATATGGTAGAAGAAGTATGGCATAAAAGTGAAGATGGTAGAGCACAAACTTTAATTCCTAGACATCTTAGAAAGGTTTTACATTTACGGTATAACCATGTAAATAGAAAATTAATTCTTACGATAGATCCAATTGGAGATGGTGTAAAAATAGCAGAAGATATTCGCAGATATATCAATATCATCTTCCAAACATACAATATTAATTTTTATGAATTCTTTGAAATCGTAGATATAGATAATGCAATTTACACTATGATCGATAATCATTTACTAAGACCAAAACGTGTAAAATCCAAAGATGATAATTCAAATAGAATTTACGACACATTAGCCCAAAATCCTAATGATAGTTTATCTGACGAAGCTATTTTCACCGATACAAGATCAAATACTTTAAATCTCGATAGAATGAGATTAAAACACGATAATTTTAATATTAATGTAGAGTTATTTGGTAATGACTTGTTAAAAATATGGAGTAGAGCAAATTGGGAGCAAAGTGATGGGATTAAAGAAAATATTATTGAATTTCTGTGAAATACATGAAATAAAAGATTTATCATGTATATTACACTTTACGCTACTTAATTATGTTGCCAATCTATCTAAAAAACAACCTAATGTAAATTTATCTCCTAAAGTTATAGATGGGTTTTCAGGAATTGGAGAAGAAAAAGCATTCCAATTATTAACATATTTATCAGAGCATAGTGACTTAATACAAAAATATTATGTATTCAAATGTACAGATGATATTGATGAAATATCAGAATCATTAAATGCTGAAGATATTGATGATGATACAAATATACAAATCTATGGTTGCCTTAAATGTAACCAAAACCACGTTTATAGTCTTAGTGAAACACAATTTTACGAAATAGGCTTCAATGCAAAACGAGAAGAAGTCATTAATCAACTCAATTTTAATAGTGCTGATATTTTTAAAGAAATGATTGTCCTCAATACAAATGAAGAACATATTGATAGACTAGCAAATATACTTACTTCAAAACTAAAACTATCTGCGCCTGACCAAGAACAGGCGAAACAAGGAATGATTAAATATTTACATTCTGTAAAAAGTTTTTCCTCAGTTATTGCAAGTATTAGCGGTGATCTAGCAGATACCACTGGTAATATTAAAAAAATGGCTGAAGACGTAACTGGTTTCTCAACAATTTATGAATCAATTAAAGGTCTTCTTGGAAACTCTTAACATTATTCTTCCCTACCTATTTTCATAAAATTCTTCATAAATAGACTTCTTTGTTTAATTATTCAAATACCCAAACAGAAAAGGGGACAGACTACTTATTCCTATTCTTTCTTCCACTCATTCTGATTAAATATCCCCATAACGACTAGAGTTACGTCTTCTTTGGGTAATGAGTTGAGAGATGATTTAGAAGTTTTAAAAAAGCTTTTTTGTTTTGTAATTGATACTGCGATGTAAAACCCTACCGATAATGACAGTTGGTACTATTTCATCGATTTTATAGAATACCAAATAATTCTCGATGATCAGAACACGGCACTCTCTACGGATGTGTTTACGTTTGCACATAACACCCAAGTGTGGAAAATCGGATAATTTCGAAATGCCGTTTTTGAGAAATTCGAGGTATTCGACGGCGCGAGAGGGGGAATCTTCGGCGATATGATCTAAAATGATTTCAAGATCAGTGTAAGCATGTTCAAGATAGACGATATTATGAGGCATATTTTGTGCCCAATTTGGCAAACACCTCTTCGTGTGTCCCTACAAGGGGCGAATTGAATCCTTCGTCGATCATACATTCGAGTTCTTCATCATACTCTTCTTTTGAGAGTTTTACGGTGTTTTCTGGGAGTGATCGGAGAAATGCAATCACTTTATCTGCTACAGATTCGTCTT
>NZ_MIBU01000085.1:0-1789 GCF_001830725.1 Sulfuricurvum sp. RIFOXYD12_FULL_44_77 | reverse complement strand
TTTGATCGATAGTTTTAATAATACCTGATATTTTAGCCGCTGATTCGGTGATGGCGTGCATCGAATGGGAGAGTTGTTCCCCTTTCTCATATCCCGCTTTAGCCGAATCGTTTGCATTTTTCGCCAAGATATCGGCTTGACGAGCATTGTCAGTGTTTTGGGTGTTGATTGCGGTGGACTCTTCGAGAGTTGCGCTTACTTCCTCAACACTGCTTGCCTGCTCAGACGCCCCTTGTGCCAAAGACGAAGAAGAGGACGCAACCTGATCGGATGCCGAGGTGATTTGCATTGCGCCATCACGGATCGTAGAAACAGCATCACCGATAGAGGTATTAACAGATCGGATGGTGTAGAATGAAAGCCCTATGACCCCTAAAAAAACAACTAGTCCTCCGACTGTTAGAACCATAAGCAATTCGTCGGTATTTTTTTGTTGAAATTCAACTTCTTCACGCCCCACTTGTTTTTGAAGATTGAGCAACTTGGTAGCGCTCTCCATAACATCTTTAAAGAGGGGCCCGACAACTTTGACTCGATGCATATTTGCTGCTTTGAATTCGTTTCGATTCAAAAGCTCAGCGGCTGGAATCAGCCCTTCTTGAAAAAATTTCTCCCGTCTATCCTGAAACTCCTTCGCCAGTATTTTCTCTTCCGGTGTCAAATAGGTTGCCATATACGCATCCCATATTTTTGCGATTTCAGATGTATTTTTATGTATTTCATCCAAATGCATGGCAATAGGATGATTATGCAAAACATGCTCTTCCAAACGTATATCGTGCATACAAGCCAATGCAAGATGATTCATATTTGTTTGCATCAGACTAATGATCGTTCCGATATCTACCGCCGGTATCAACCTATCTTCGGTAATCGTATGGGCACCGTTAACCGAATCTTTTGCGTTGTGAACACTGTAAATTCCTACCCCTAGTAATATAGTCAGTAAGAAACCGACCAACATAACCATTTTTTTCCCGATTGTCCAATTACGCGTTTCCATTGTTATTCCTCTGTTTGGTTTTTTTGAATCTGTTCTAAACTGATAAGTTCATCCGCTTCAAAGAGCTTCAAAACATCCAAAATCATCACAACGTTATCTTCCATCTGTGCCATCGAGCAGATAAAATCGGTATCGATGTTGTTACCGAATTTCGGAGGATCACTCATGTTGGCACTGTCGATACTCGCTACTTCTTCAACACGATCGACGATAAAGCCGATATTAACTTTATCCACTTCGACGATCACGATCGCCGTGTGCATGTCCTCTTCTTTGGTTTCCATACCAAAGCGAAGACGTGTATCGACAACGGGGATGATAGAACCGCGCAGGTTGATGACGCCTCGCATATACTCAGGGGTTTTAGGGACATTGGTCACTTTCATAATCGCGATGATCTCTTTGATCCGATCGATCGCGATACCGTATTGCTCCTCGCCCAAAAAGAACGTCAAATACCGTTCTCGTCTCGATTGGGTCGTGTTTTGTTCCATTTTAGACTCCTATTATTATTTTTAAAAATTTCACCCATTTTTTCATTATCCCGTTCTCCATTTAGTAAAATCAATTTCTTTATGCCCCAACGGTATAGGTTCGCCAAAATAGTAGCCCTGCGAATAATCGATCCCCATCGATTTAACTTTTTCATAAATTGCTTTCGAATATACGAATTCCGCTACAGTAGGAATCCCCATAGCCTGAGCCAGCGAGATGATTGTTTTTACAATCATCTCTGAGGTTTTATTGCAGTCAATATCTTTGATGTAGGCGGAATCTATTTTTATG
>NZ_MIBU01000084.1:0-3334 GCF_001830725.1 Sulfuricurvum sp. RIFOXYD12_FULL_44_77 | reverse complement strand
AGCGGTTTAGGTGAAGCATTAGCACTTCATTATGCATCCGATAAAAATCACCTCGTATTGATCGCTCGCAGAGAAGATCGTTTGAATGATGTGGCAAAGCGATGTCGAGATAAAGGCTCTGAGGTTGAAACGATTGTTGCCGATGTGAATGATTTTGCACGGATGCGGGAAATCGGGAGTGAACTCTCACAAAATCAAATCGACCGAATTATCCTCAATGCCGGAGTATCGGTCGGTCATGGTGGGGGAATCACACCGTTTGAGGATTTTGAACGGCTCTTTAAAACCAATTTTCTGAGTGTTCATGCTTTATTGGAGCCGATCATTCCAAAACTGATGGAACAAAAATCGGGTGAGATCGTTTTTATCTCCTCCCTTGCCTCGTTGTTTACTATGCCGACCTCCATCGCCTACAGCAGTTCCAAACGGGCACTCAACGCCTATGCGGAGGGGTTGCACTATCAGCTTCGCTTGCATGGGATTACGGTGATGACAATCATGCCGGGGTTTATCGAATCGGAGATGACGCAGAAGAATCAGTTTAAAATGCCATTCTTCATGTCTACCGAAGAGGGGATTAAACGGATTACAGAGGCGATTGAACGGAAAAAAATCCGGTATGCGTTCCCTTTTAGATTTTACTTAATGATTCGAATTGTCTTGTTATTTCCGCAGTCCTTAAGAGACAAAATTGTACACTTCACTAATTTTAAAAAGGGTGCATAACCCGTACTATCAAGGAAATATCCTATGGTGATCGACAGCGTTTGTACCTATTGCGGTGTAGGATGTGATATTTCCGCTGAGGTGGAAGATAACAAAATCCAAAAAATCTTTGCTAAAGAAGAGGGTCTTGTCTCTCAAGGGCGTTTGTGTATTAAAGGGAAACAGGGGTGGGACTTTGTAACCCATCCCAAACGTCTTCGCAATGCACGTGTCCGAAAGTCATTTTTAGCGAAAAATGCCGCACTCTTTGCCGATTTGGATATGGACTATCTTGAGCCGGTCGATCATGATTTTTACGAGATCAGTTATGAGAGTGCGTATGAACTTGTTGCCCGTAAACTCAGAGCGATTACGGATCAATACGGTGCGCACAGTTTTGCTGCGATCGGCGGGGCACGTACCAGTTGTGAGGGGTCGTATCTGTTTCAACATTTTACCCGTCACGTAGTCGGTTCTCCTCATGTTGACAACTGCGCCCGTGTCTGTCACTCCCCCTCACTCAAAGGGATGCGTACCACGATCGGCGAGGGAGCTATGACCAACCCGTTTGATGACATTTATGAGACTGAATATATCGTGGTAATGGGGTCTAATACCACCGAAGGGCACCCGATTGTCGCCAACCGTATGCTCGATGTGATTAAACAAAAAAATATCGAACTTGCCGTATTGGATGTTCGCCGTATACAGCTTTCCAAATCGGCGACGAACCATTTGAGTATCCCCTATGAAGCGAATCTGATGATTCTCAACATGATGGCGTATGTTATCCTCTCAGAGAATTTGGTTAATACCGAATTCGTTAATGGACGGACTAAAGGGTATGAAGAGTATAAAAACGCCATTCTAAATGATCCGTATGCCAACCCTGAGTTTTTATTGCAGATTCCAGGATATGAGTCGTTAGTGGAAGAGATTCGTATGGTTTCTCGCAAATATGCGACCCGTAAAAGCCTTTTTTTCTGGGGCCTTGGGATTACGGAACATTTGGATGGTTCGTATGCCGTGATGGCGATAACCCATTTGGCTATGTTGACCGGAAATATCGGGAAACGGGGTGCAGGGTTGATGCCGCTTCGAGGTCAGAATAACGTGCAGGGGACGTGTGATGTCGGAATGCTGCCGTATTACGCTCCCGATTATCAACCGCCTAAAGAGGTGGGGATGATGACTCCCGATTTAATCAATGCGATGGTTGAGGGGAAAATCAAAGCGCTGTACAACATCAGCGAAGACATTGCCCATATCCATCCGAATCAAAACAAAATCCACGCCGCTTTGGGAAATCTTGATCTTTTGGTTGTGAATGAACTCTTTGATAACGAGATTACCAAATTTGCCGACATTATCTTCGGGGTAAAAAGTGCGTATGAGAAGACGGGTGTTTATGTCAATGCGGAACGCCGACTCCATCTCTCTCAACCACTTATTAATGTAATGATGCCCGATGACTGGGAAGTAATCGCCGAAATTTCCAAACGTTATGGTACTGATTTCGGATTTAAAAATTCGCGGGATGTATGGGAGAGGGTACGAGTCGATGCTCCGATCCGTTTCGGGGGGGCGAGTTATGAAAAACTCGAATCTAATCGCTTGCGCGGATTACAATGGCCTGTGCAGGAAGAGGATTTACCGGTATTGCATATCGATACGTTTCGAACCAAAGATGGAAAAGGGAGCTTTCACTACCACCAATACTCGCCGCGCGGTCAGGTCGAAGAACTCATCAATACTCAACGTCATGAGGGGTACTACCTTACAACGGGGCGTGTTTTGGTCCATTATAATAACGGCGCCCAAACCAATGCGTGTGATAAACTCCACCGCAGTCACAGTGAAGACACCTTGCTGGTGAGTGTCGAAGATGAGGAGTTTTTTGAATACAAAGATTTTGTCGTTCTTAAAAGTGAGTATGGTCAGAGCGCGCCGCTACGGGTAAAAGTGAGTTCAACCGTCAAAAAAGGGACTCTCTTTACGACCTTTCATCATGCCAAGAGCAATATTAACTTTCTCTTCGGAGATGAGGCGGATGAGTTGATAAAAACTGCCCGTTTTAAATCGATAAAAGTCGAGGTGATCAAACCCGACTATTTGGATTGATTGTGCATACCCGCGCTCGTGGCAATATAGCCGAAGAGCGGGGGTGTGAGTATCTTCGACAAAACGGATTTAGAATACTTGATCGGAACGTTTACAACCGTTTCGGAGAGATCGACATTATCGCTCTGCGTGATGATGTAATCCATTTTGTTGAGGTAAAAAGTGCCCAAACGTATGAGCAGGCAGTCAATAATATTACCCCTTCAAAACTTCAAAAACTGCACCGTACTATCCAAACCTATATTCAGAATAAACGGCTTAATCTTGATTATTGTATTGATGCTTTGATTATTAGTGAGGATACTTTAGAGTGGATAGAAAATATCACGCTGTAAAATGCGAATGTTTTATTTTGACTTTTATACGTCAAATGCTATAATCTTTTAATAATTTTTTATGTTATAGAAGGTTTTACAATGCAAAGGCCTACACCAACGGATGTTGAAGTGAAGTTTGAAGGCGGCAATATGATTACGGAGACCGATCTTCATGGCAAAATTACCTATGT
>NZ_MIBU01000083.1:0-2951 GCF_001830725.1 Sulfuricurvum sp. RIFOXYD12_FULL_44_77 | reverse complement strand
TTTCGGAAGGTTATGGGGGAGGAAGTCATGGAAATCTTTGATATAGACGGCATTAATCCCCTGCCCTAACTCATGAATATCCGCATCTAACCGAAGCCAACGGTTGAGAGAGTATTGGATAAGGACACTGGAGACGGTATCGTTTTTATAGAGAACTCTCAAATCTTTGTTGAGGCGGGCGCCCACCTCAAACCCCATCCCCCCCTCAGCGGTGGTGAGGATATTCATCGTATCGATCTGCAGTTTCGTTGCTCCGCTTATCAGCCCTTTTAGCCCCGCTCCGAGCATAAAGTTAGTAGCATCGGCTCGGACAGTCGAGGTGGAGCTATCGCCGCCTGAGACGGTATTGGCAGGGCCTCCAAAGAGGATATAGCTCATAATATCGTTTTGGCTCATCACCGGATCAGAACTAAAGAGGAAGATCGGCGAATCGAGGGTATGGGTCACATAGATAAGTATTTTTTTGTAATCGACCTCATGCCCTATCGTCAGATTAAGATAAGGGTTGAGGGGGACATCGCCGCCGAAATAGATCTCGGAGTATTTGATGTCGAAAAGTTTTCCCCCCGTTTTAGCCGTTCCGGAGGGGATACGCACCATCCCTAAAATTTGCATCGCATCCCTCGGATCTTTCCAGAGGGTTATGTCGGGATCGATCCCCAAATCCAGTTCTTTGGTTTTAAAACGGATCGGCTGCGAGGCAGTGACATGGAGGTTCATAGAGAGTTTTGCACTGCTAGGTGGGCGTACGTCTTGGATAATGATAATGTCATCGTCCATTACTTTGAACTCTTGAAGCGGCAAGTAGGTGATAGTCGCATCAAGGATATTCAACACCCCTGAAAGGTTTTGGTTCGCATCACGATCTCGCGTATACGCAATATCGGTAGAGGCGTGCGCACTCCCCTCGGGCCCTTGATAACTGAAGCGGTTTGAACGCAACCGAAGCGCAGCACTTAAATCCGACTCGATGATTCCCGTGAGCAAAAGGGTATCAAATATCCACAACTCATCAATGATAAGATCACCCTTGGCAGTGAGATGCAAGTACGATGTTCTGTCGGTAGTGATAGGGTGATTAGCGATTTCAAAACGGTAGTTATCGACGGTAATGTTCCCATCACGGTACTCCAAACTAACACTCCCATCCGTCCCTCCATACGCCCGTTTAGAGTCAAGAACGGCGGCATACCACGGTATCTTTATATCGCTTTTGACGGTAAGGGTATCGCTGAGGGTGATCCGATTTTTAGTCCGAATTTCGGCATCATAATATTCCCCTTTGTGCAGTTCGATGGGGCGCAGTTTCGATAGCGTAGCGAATACCGAGGGGGTGAGGGTATCAATATCGATACGGCTTAGATTCGAGCTAAGCGATCCGCTTATTTCGAAAAAAGTACCCAGATAGTTGCCGCTCCCTTGGAGTTTTTCACCCGACATGACCGCCGAGAGTGCTAATGAATCACCGGAAAGGTTGAGACGCGTCGCATTGAGCTCATCACGTAACGAGAGGAGAAGATGTTCGGGCGGTTTATGTCCCCAGCTTTTCCACAGCGGAGCATCCGATGGAAGGGTGAGAGCCCCATCCAATGCGTGATGGCCGTTTTGGGTTGAAAACGACCCTTTAAAAAGGGCATGGTCACTCAAAGCATCGACGCTCCCTTTGAGCGAATCGGTGCTAAGGGTGTAGATTCCCTCACCCTCAACCCGAAGTGCTCCGCTTCGAATAGCTTCCGGAAGAGAGGAGATAAAGGAGAGATTTTTATGAGCGCTCAGGAGTTTCCAGCTAAAACGGTCGTAATCTTTACTGGCAAGATTTAAAATACTCCCATCGAGGGTAAGTTTTCCGATCAACCCCTCAGCGTCATCACTAAACTCTCCGCGCAGTACATTCGCGGGAAGGGGGTGAATCGAGGAGATTTTCCCCTCAAACTCCGTAGTGGTTCTCCCCTCTAATGCGTAACGAAGATGGTGCTTGGTTTGCATCGTATCTGCGCGATGGATGAGAGAATAGAGGGCATTGATATCAAAATAGCCGTTTTCATAAAGGTAGTTAAAATCAAGGGCAATCGCTTTAACTTGAATCTCAGGGTCTTGTTTGGAGTGCAACGCAGCAATACTCGTCCGTAAAATCGCTTTTTCATTTGAGAGCTCCGTAATATTCACACGCAGAACTCTCGGAAGTGTCGTAAATTTCCCGCTGTAAGGAGCCAGTTCAGCAACATTGGGATAAATATCACTCACCCCCGTGAGAGCATTGTTACGGACAACACCGTGAATCGCCCCGCTCGCATAACGGGATTTCAGAGTCGCGTCCAAAAAAGCAAAGCTTAGGTTATCCCCGTCGTACGTCCCGTTTTTCCCATAGATATCGAGTTCAATCGGGTACGAACTGATAAGCTGGAGATTTGTGATCGATACTTCACGGAGTTTAAAGGTCGGAAACGGCCAGAGGGATTCCTCATCGCTGATAAAGTCGTCCAAGTGGAGGCGTAATCCGTCGATTTTCACCGAGTCGATCGTATGCTCCCCCTTCAACATTTTGACAAGGTTGTATTTGAGGAGAAATGTTTTGGCTTCACTTTTATCGCTTCGGACGTTATGAAGAGTGAACCCCTCCAGCAACGACCCCTCCGCGTGGGAGTAGTGAATATCCAGCGGTTTGAGAAAATAGGTATTGACTATATCAAGACTGTCGGGGCGAAAAGCGATATACAGTGCCCCCGAAAGAAGGAGGATGATCGTGTAGAGGAGAAAATGAAACGCTACAAAAAAGTGTTTAAACCATTTCCGCCATGGAAGGGATCGTAAACGTTTCAAAACAACTCTCCGATTCGAAAATGGATTGCATATTGACCCATATCATCGGGATCGAATCCCACATCAATAGCAACAGGGCCGACAGGGGTAACGTAGCGTAATCCTGTCCCGACTCCCAAATACCCCTCATT
>NZ_MIBU01000082.1:0-1786 GCF_001830725.1 Sulfuricurvum sp. RIFOXYD12_FULL_44_77 | reverse complement strand
CCTGAAAAACCGATCATTTTTATGACTGCCTACACCGATATTGAGAGCATCACCCATGCTTACCATCTCGGATGCAGCGATTATCTTAAAAAACCGTTCGATTTGATGGAATTGCTCCTGCGCGTTCAAAAGCTCCTCTCATCCGCACACGACGATGAGATTCACATTACCCCGTTGCATACATTTAACCTTGCCTCTAAACAGCTTTTTCAAGAGGGTAAGATGGTCAGCCTCACCAAGAATCAGCGCAATATTCTCTACATATTGACTAAATATCGTAACACACTCATCACGTATGATATGTTTTTAGAGTATATTTGGGAAAATAAGTTTATCAAATTCAATACGATTGCTTCCCATATTCGTGAGATTCGCCACACGGTTACAGGGTTGGACATCCGTAACATCAGGGGAGAAGGTTACCTTTTAAAAGTATGACCTCTAAACACCTTCTAATATCATCGCTTCCGCAACCCGCTTAAATGCCGCAATATTTGCACCATCCACAAAATTCCGCTCCACACCGTACTCTTTTGCCGTCAGTGAAATTCGTTTATAAATTTGGCGCATCAATTCATCAAGTTTACGATCCACTTTCTCAAAATCCCATTTCTCCATCGAAGCATTTTGAGACATCTCAAATTCACTTACTGCGACCCCTCCGGCATTGGAGGCTTTTCCTGGGGCAAAAAGAACCCCTTCGCGCTGAAGCAGTTCGATCGCATCGGGGTATGTCGGCATATTAGCCCCCTCCACTACCGCCACACACCCGTTTTCGATCAGTTTTGCGGCATCCGCAACACTCAATTCGTTTTGAGTTGCACACGGAAAGGCGGCGAAACATGGAATCTGCCATACTGCATGCTCATCTATTGGATACTCAGATTTTGGTGTATATACTGAGCCGGGGGTTCTGCGAGCGTACTCTGCAAGAGAGATCCGTTTACCATCCTCTTTGAGCTCTCTAACGAGGAGTAGATCGATACCTCTGGGATCGTAGATGGCTCCATCGCTGTCACTGCACGTTACTACCAACGCACCTAGCTGCTGAAGTTTCTCTATTGTATGGATAGCGACATTCCCGGCACCGCTCACCGTGCATACTTTCCCCTCCAGCGACTCTTGTAACTCTTCTTTGAGCATCTCACGGGCAAAATAGACGGCCCCATACCCCGTCGCCTGAGGGCGCATCAATGAACCGCCGAAAGTATAAGGCTTACCGCTCAAAACTCCGTCATAATTATGGGTGATCCGTTTGTACTCTCCGAACAAATAGCCGATCTCTCTGGCACCGACTCCGATATCCCCTGCGGGAACATCGACGCGTGAACCGATATAAGGGTAAAGTTCACGCATAAAAGCACGGCAAAACCGCATTATTTCAAAATCGCTTTTCCCTTTGGGATCAAAATCCGATCCCCCCTTAGCCCCACCTATAGGGAGACCCGTGAGAGAGTTTTTGAAAATCTGTTCAAACGCCAAAAATTTCAACATACCCGTCGTTACGCTGGGGTGAAAACGAAGACCCCCTTTGTAAGGCCCCAGAGAGTTATTGAATTGTATACGGTATCCGTTGTTGATGTGAACTTTATTGTTATCATCAAGCCATTGGACTTTAAATTGGATAATACGATCAGGGGTAACGAGACGCTCAAGTATGGCGAACTGCTCATAGCGTGAGTCAGTTTTGATGATAGGTTCCAGCGAGGCTAGAACTTCGCTCACCGCTTGCAAAAAAGTGTTGTCTGTACAGCAATTAGATTTTTCGAGATTGGCTAAGATTTTT
>NZ_MIBU01000081.1:8268-14245 GCF_001830725.1 Sulfuricurvum sp. RIFOXYD12_FULL_44_77 | reverse complement strand
ATTTTTTAGGAGAAGGTTTTTTAGTATTGCCAAAAGCACTTCCTCGAGCTGAAGTGCTCCCTTTTTCTACAGACTCTTCACGTGCGACACGAGGGCCGCGTTTACCGACAAATTTCGGCTGAACGGGAGCTTTTTTACGCTTGTTGCCGAATGCACCTGCCGTTTTTTCTTTTTTCTCTCCCTCTTTGGAGAGACTTTTACCGCGTGTTTTTACCAGTGCATTATCGGCTGGGGGTTCAAATCCCGGAACCAAGATCGTCTCGACGTTTTTACCGAGCATCGTGATGATTTTTGACCACGAGATATGCTCAGCGGAGGAGAGAAGCGTGATAGCGAGACCGTCATTCCCAGCACGTCCCGTACGTCCTATACGGTGGAGATAATCGGTACTGATGTGAGGGATATCGTAGTTGATGACGACATCCAGCCCCTCGATATCCAGTCCCCGTGCCGCGATGTCGGTCGCTACGAGGATACGGGCGGAGCCTTCTCTAAATTCTGTGAGGGCGCGATCGCGTGCACCGTGTTTTTTATCGCCATGGATGACGACATTTTTCAAACCGCTGGCGGTGAGTTCTGCACTCACTTCGTCCGCTTCGGCCTTGGTTCGGGTAAAAACGAGAACTTGCGGATAGTTGTTAGAGCCGATCAGGAATGACAACAACTCTTTTTTGCGCTCTTTCTCAACCGGATGAACCACTTGACGAAGGGTCATATCGGCCGCTTTGAGGTTATCGATCTCAATCAATAGCGGTTTTTTGAGAATCTTTTCGCTCAGCTGTTTGACCGCAGGGGTCATCGTTGCCGAAAAGAGCATATTTTGACGGTTCACGGGGAGAAGATCGATGATCTGCCCCACTTCACGGATAAATCCCATATCAAAAATCGTATCGGCTTCATCGAAGACCAGATATTCAATTCGAGAGAGGGGAACATGCCCTTGTTTATTAAGCTCGATAAGGCGTCCCGGAGTGGCGACGATGATATCAACCCCCTCCCCCAGCTCTTTTGCCTGACGTGCCATATTGGCTCCGCCATAAAGGGCGATACATTTGATCTCAAGCCCCTCAGCATAGGTTTCAATCGCGGATGCAACTTGAGAGGCGAGTTCGCGTGTCGGAACAATCACAAGCGCACGTGCACTCGATTGTTTGGCATCGGTTGCACTAATGAGTTTATGAAGGATCGGGAGGGCGAATGCCGCTGTTTTTCCGGTTCCCGTTTGTGCTGCTCCGAGAACATCACGTCCGCGCAAAACGAGTGGGATGATCTGTGTTTGAATAGGTGTCGGATCACGGTACCCTAATTCTGCAAGGGTATCGAGAAGGTGGGCACTAAGCCCTAAAGTCGTAAATGACATATGGATATTACCTTTTTGGTATTGTATTAATACATTTTAACATTTAATCGCTTCAAACCTCCCCATTTTGGACTATTTTTTGCTACGATACGGCAATTGATTCAACAGGGAGAACAGAGTGAAAGCATTGACGCTTTTAGTAACATTAGCTACGCTAACATGGGGAGCGAGCACAATCGGAACCGTATTCGATAAAACAACCCAAAAACCTATTCCAAATGCTATCATTATCTCCGGTTCAAAAGAATACCGCACAGATTGCAACGGTGCTTTTAAAGTACCGGCATCTCCTATTATCGGGGCACGTGCCATCGGTTATGAACGCAAATTTTACAAAAGCGGCGGAAGAATGTATCTTCAGCCGTTTCAACCCAAAGCACTCTACCTCTCCAGCTTCGGAGCGACTCATGGAAAAATTATGGGTAATGCCAAAGATATTATCAAAAATACCGAGATTAATGCTCTGGTTATTGACATAAAAATGGATCGTGGTCAAATTGCGTTTGCCACAACCAATCCCATCGCCAATAAAATAGGTGCACAAGAGTTAATTTTATTCAAAGATATTAAAAAATTCACTGCAGAACTTCGTAAAGAGGGAATCTATTCTATAGCACGTATCGTTACATTTAAAGATACCCCTCTTATCACGGCTTACCCGCAATGGGGCGTTCGTAAAAGTGACGGTAGCCTGTTTAAGGACAAAGAGGGGCTTTATTGGATCGATCCTTCACAAAAAGAGTCATGGGACTATATGATCTCCATTGCCGAAGAGACGGCCAAAGCGGGATTTGACGAAATTCAATTTGATTATGTCCGTTTTCCGGATGCCAAAGGGGTAAGATTTTCGGTTGAAAACACCCAAGCGGAACGGGTAAAAGCGATTTCCGGCTTTTTAGAAGCGGCGCGTACCCGTCTAACTCCGTACAACGTCTTTATCTCTGCCGATATTTTCGGATACGTCAGCTGGCATAACGCCGATATTGAGATCGGTCAACGGGTCGATGCCCTCTCTCCGTATGTCGATTATCTCTCACCGATGCTCTACCCATCAGGTTTTAATGCAGGAATTCCCGGCCATCCCGATCCCGTCAAAGCCAATTATGAAGTTGTCAAACAATCTCTCGATAAAGCACTTGAAAAATCGGGAACCTCCCCGCTTGCCTATCGTCCATGGTTGCAAGCATTTCGTGATTACGCATTCGACCGCCGTATCTATGGAGCCAAAGAAATTCGTGAACAAATCGCGGCCAGTGAAGCTTTCGGCAGCTGCGGCTGGATTCTCTGGAACCCTCGGAATGTTTACACTTCTCAAGGCTTAAAATAAACAAAAAAATTAATAAGATTAAATATATAATACCTGACGTACAATATAGAACATTCTAAAACAATACAGTGGGCGTTAGTATGAGAGAAACAGATATTTTTATCGGTAGACAACCCATATTCGATAGAGATGGAAAATGTATCTCGTATGAGCTCCTTTATAGAAGTGCTTATGAATCCAGTGAAGCCGTCTTTTCAAATAATGCCGATGCGACGGCACGCGTTATTATCAATCTCATTCACAATATCGGTCTCTCATCCATTCTCGGTAATAAAATCGGTTATATCAATGTGGATGAGCAAATCATCCTCAGTGATGTCTTTTTATCCCTCCCAAAATCCAAATTTGTTTTTGAAATTTTAGAATATACCAAAGTTACACCTGATGTGATTGAAAAAGTGCGCCATTTGCATGAGATCGGGTATAAATTTGCACTGGATGATTTTTCGTGTGAAAACGAAAATATTGAATATTTTAAATTGCTTTTCCCCTATATTGATGTCGTTAAAATAGATTTGCTCGCACTCAACAATATGACACTAGAGGAAATTATCGGAAAATTTTCTTCCTATCAAGATATTAAATTATTGGCTGAGAAAGTAGAGAATATTGAGATATTCGAGCAGTGTATTAAAGCCGGATTTGACTATTTTCAAGGCTATTTTTTCGAAAAACCTACCGTCATCAGCGGAATCAAGATTGAACCCTCTGTTATCAATGCAATCGATATCATTAATACGTTGTATTCAACAGCGGATATGAATCTTATCAGTGAAAAATTTTCCTTCTATCCCGAGCTTACCTTTAATCTTCTCCGTTATATTAACTCAGCCGAATTTTCTTTTAGACATGAAATTACGAGTATTAAACAAATCCTTAATCTTTTAGGTCCTTCACGTCTGCGTTCATGGCTGGGGCTCTTTTTATATTCCGGACATCATGAAGAGAGATTTCAAGAAGCGATTGTCGATGCCGCTAAATTTAGGGCAAATATGATGCGAGAATTAGTCATCGCCTTAGGAAAACCGAAGCTTGCCGATGAAGCTTTTTTAGTCGGAAGTCTCTCATTAATCGATACCTATCTCCACATCAGTATGGAAGATATTATCCACAAAATTCACTTGGCACAGCCGCTTGTCGATGCATTAGTAAAAAGAGAAGGGTATTTTGGAAAGTTGTTGTTGATTACGGAAAAGCTGGAAAAGACGGAGAATATACAAACCCTGATCGAACATTTGGCACCTAAAATCAACCTCACTACCGACCAGCTGTACCGGATTTATTCTAAAGCATACAATTATACTATTGAAACACACCTCTCTTAGTGTATTCTTAAAACTAAAATGATACAATCCTCTAATACAGATCATTAGGGACAGAAAATGGATGATTCCAAAGTTTATGAAAAAATATTTTCAATTCATGACCAAACTATCGGAGCCCTAAGATCACTGCAAATCCCCCCTTTTCCACATAATTACAAAAAATATTTTGATGATATATTTAAAGTCCAAGCCGATCCCTCTCTCGTAGATGAACAAAAGAAAAATGATCCTTCCATTGAAACACACGATGATTTGAGCCGCTATCTTGATATTGCCCATAAATCAATCGCCTCTTTTGTCGAAACTCACGCGGATATCTCACATGTTGCCGAATTACAGGAAAATTACATAAGCAAAGCCTCTCAAGAAGGAGTCGAGCGGTGCGTCAATTTTGTTGACGGCTTAAGCGAACTGGGCAAAAACATGTCACTTGAGCTTAAAAAAGCTCAGAAAAAAATTGATGATTTGACATCGGAATTACAAGAAACGGTTTTAGCCCTCACCGTTGATCCCCTTACTCGTGTCACCAACCGCAAAGGGATGATTGATGACTTGAACAGTGTGATTCAAGCCGGTGAATCGAAAGCTCTTCCTATTGTATTACTTATGATTGATGCCGATAATTTCAAACACATTAATGATGCGCATGGCCATTTGGCCGGAGACAAAGTGCTCTATTTTTTCGCTCAAAGCATCAAATCTGTCATTCGCGGCGGGGATAAAGTGTATCGTTACGGCGGAGAAGAATTTACCGTGGTATTGAGCCGATGCGACCGTGAACAGGCTTTTGAAGTAGCCGATAAAATTCGCTCGAAAATCGAACAAAGCCATCTCATATACTCAGGAAAAACAATTAAAATGACCGTCAGTGTCGGAGCAACGATGCACCATGCCGGTGATAGCTATGATGCTTTTGTCGGAAGAGCGGATGATGCTTTGTACCGCGCCAAAAAAGAGGGCAAAAACCGAACTGTTTTGTTTGATTAAGGGCATATTTTTGAAAGTTTTTTCTCTCATTGTCTCTTTTTCACTTATTCCGTTGACCCTTTTAGCGAGTGAACCGCCTCTTATTACCTCGTTGTCCGAAGATATGAACCACGCAGAAGAGTTGGCCACACAAACCAATCGAAACATCGATTATCAGCCCTTTATTTTATCGGTATGGGAAAACCAAGATTTGGTCTCTTTCGGAGCGCATACGTTAAAAGATGCCCTCATGCTGGTTCCCGGAATCGATATGATGGGTGATACGACCAACAATCGTACAACCGTTATACGGGGTTCCAATCCCCTTGCTTTCGGGCAGACCAAATTAGCGATTGACGGTGTCGTCGTCAATGACCGCAGCTTTGACAGCTATAGTGCATACTTGGATTTTCCGATTGAGCTTATACAGAGAATCGAAGTCGTACGCGGTGCAGGAAGTTTTATCGAAGGGGTAAACGGTTATTCAGGATCTATCAATGTTATAACCTACGCAAAAGATGAAGGAGAGCCCCTTAATGGCGTTATTTTCGGAAGCTTCGGAAGTGATTCTTCACAACAAGCAGGATTTTGGTATACCCATCGTGCATCCAATTGGAAACTCTCTACGGATCTTTTTTACCAAAACAATGATGCAACCTCGCCCATTAATGTCACCGATAAATACGGAAATACCGGATTAGCGTCACTTAAAAGCCATCAAGTGGGATTTGGACTCTCGTATAGTTACGGTGATTTCTCTCTCAAAGGGAGAATCAACAAATTTACAACCGGAAGTGCCTTTGGTAATTTGAATGCATTACCTAATATCGATGGAGAACAGTCACTCCCTTCTTGGTACCTAGAAAGCGCTTATAGCCATAAAATTACCGATACGTTAGCTCTGAACGTCAAAGCGGGAATAATGGAGGACGGATGGGAAGAAGAAGCCCGCTTGCTTCCTGCAGGGACATATCTCACCGTCATTACCTTTCCAGATGG
>NZ_MIBU01000081.1:0-8254 GCF_001830725.1 Sulfuricurvum sp. RIFOXYD12_FULL_44_77 | reverse complement strand
ATGGTTTTTGGGCCTATTTGGATTTTAAAACCCGTTTACTCTATAGTAATATTTCAACTATCTATACCGGTATCAAAAATCATAAAATAACTCTCGGCTACAGTGCAAAATACGAAGATATGATTGATATGTCCACCGTAACAACAAATAGAACCGGCGGGTCAACCCTTGTTGATTATACGCGCCTTGCCCCATTTATTGATGCGGGATCAGCATGCCGACATTCGGATGATATCTATATCAATGATACACTGGATATCAGTGACCAATTAGCCTTTTCCCTTTATCTAGGTGGGACGAAAGCGTCCCATATCGAATTTCAGCCCTATGCCAGAGGGGCATTAGTCTATCAGCCCCATCGCCAACATATCCTCAAACTCATGGTAGGTAATAACTTCCGCCTCCCCTCATTGAGAGAGATGTATGTTCAAAATCACCCCGCTAAGATTGGAAATCCCAATTTAGAACCCGAACATGTTACGTCGTATGAAACCCAATACCTCTATAAACCTACCCTAGATACGACGGTGGGAATCAATCTGTTTTATCTTCAGAACAAAGACCAAATCGCCCCCGATACAACCACGAAAATCTATCAAAATATCGGTAAGCGGAATATTTCGGGATTGGAAACGGAATTTCGTGGCAGTATCGGTGAAAATGATCTTTTTGCCCTCTCGTATAGCTATATCAGAGGAGAAACGTTCAAAGGCGCAGAAACGACCGACTATCTCCCCTACGCATCATCTCATATGGTGAAAGGGGCGTTTTCGTATGCCCTTACGCCTCAACTCAATGCCGGAGTACTAGGGCGTTACAGCAGTGAAAAAGAGAGACGCCCGAATGATTCACGAAAAAATTCGATGGAGTCCTTTGCCGCAGTTGATTTGATTTTAGGGTGGGAGGATAGTAGCGGATTCTATCTCCAAGGTGCTCTAAAAAATCTTACGAATGCTATCTATCGTTACCCCTCAACTCCGGCTACCTATCCCGATGATTACCCTATATCGGGTCGAACATTCTGGATCAGAAGCGGTTGGAAATTTTAATGCGTATTTTGTTGCTTTTGTTGATCGGATTTTTATTTGCAAAAGCTGATGAATCATTTTTGATGCAAACACACATTCGGATGCTCCCTAAAATTATGGCATTGGATACCCGTTTAGCATCCAAAGCACCCTCCTCTAAGCTAATATTGGCAATTGTTTATGATACTAACAAAAAAGCGAATGCCCAATTGATTGCTAATGAAATGAATACAATCCATAATGGAAAAGTTTCAAATTTCTCCTTTACGGCACTTCCCGTTTCGGTAGATGAACTGATGACACGCAAAGAGATCACATTTGTTTACTCCATTCAACATACCACTGCCCCATCGATCAAAAAAATTGCCGCTTGGGGAATAGCCAACACCGTTCCTACCTTTTCGTATGATGTAAACGATATGGAATTCGGTATCTTAGGTTCCATTGCCATTGAACGCTCTACTATCATTTACATTAACAAGAATACTCTTAAAGAGGGAAAATACCGATTTAACGATACTTTATTTCAGATTGCGAGACTTGTCGAATGAACCGTTTTAAAAATGCCCGCCTTTCCACTAAACTTTTTACGGCACTTACCCTTGTCACCTTCATTATCTTTACTACTGTCACTTTAGTGACTTTTTTTATTGTTCGAGATTTAACGATCAATTCCCAAAAAGAAAAAGCGGCACTGCTGATTGATACGGTTAATCCTGCAATATCTCTTGCCCTCTTTCTGGGTATACACGATTTTGGAGACAAACTCTCTGCTATTACCAAACGTCCAGAAGTTATTTCCCTCAAAATATCCGATGCAAAGAGAGATGTAATTTTGGACTATCATCATTACGATCACTCAACATCGCATGAAACCATCCAAATCAGCGAAAATTTAATGGAACCCTCCTCCCTTAAAGTGATCGGCACCATCACCCTTGTATACTCAGGGGAAGAGTTCACTAAAGCTATGAACCGTTTTTATACATTGTACGGCTGGATCAGTGTCAGTGTCTTTGCCATCCTTTGGCTTATGATGGTGTGGATAAACCATCTTTTATTACCGATCAAATTGATTGCTGAAAAAGTACGAAATTTTAAACTCGGAAAAAAGATCATATTCGACATTCCCTATAGCCAACGTGAATTTACCCAAATTATTCATTCCTTTGAAATAATGCAAGAGAGTGTTATTCAATACGCTCAAGAGATTGAATCGATTAATAAAAACCTTGAGATTAAAATTAGCGAACAAACGCGAGAAGCAATACGACATTTGTATTATGACAATCTAACATCGCTACCGAATCGCATTAAGCTCCAAGAAGATTTACAGCTCAATGATATCAATACTGTTGCGATACTCAATATAGATGATTTTAAAGAGATCAACGATTTCTTCGGTATTGATACCGGAGATTGGCTCTTAAGCCAAATTGCCCATTGGCTCAGCGAAATGAAACTGAAGCCCTACCGTATGGGGGGAGATGAATTTGCATTCCGGATGAAAGAGGGAAGTAGTCACAATGAATTTTGTCATGACATCGAAATGCTTCTCTCGTTATTAAGCGAGAAATTCTTTATGATCGCGGAGGAAACCGTCCACGTCCGCGCTACAGTCGGAATCGCAATCGACAGTGATAAACCTCTGATCCATGCCGATGTTGCACTTAATAAAGCACGAAGTGCGAAACTCCCCTACTCTGTATACGACCAATCTGAAGGGATCGAACAGCAATATCAAGCCAACATCGCTATGTCTGCTCACATTCGTCAAGCTTTAGTTGAGCACCGTATTATCTGCCAATATCAGCCAATTGTCTCGTGTGAAAACGGAAAAATTGCAAAATATGAGACATTGGTACGTATTCAAAATGAAGACGGCTCGTTGATCGCCCCTTATGATTTTTTACCGATTGCACAAAAGACCAAACTCTACCACCATATTACCCAAGAGGTTGTCTATCAAGCGTGCCATCTGTTTGCATCGAGGGATGAACAATTTTCGATCAATCTCTCCATCAGTGATATGTTAGACAACCGTACCGTAACGACGATCGAAAACATTCTCCGTCAAACCGGCACTTCGAATCGAATAATTTTTGAGATATTGGAATCGGAAGGTATTGAGAATTTTGATGAAGCTGCCTCTTTTATAGCCCGAATGAAAGCCTTTGGGGTCAAATTTGCCATTGATGATTTCGGAACCGGTTACTCCAACTTTGAAAATATCCTCAAACTCAATGTTGATATTCTCAAAATCGACGGTTCACTTATAAAATCGATCGATGAAAATCCGCGCCATCGTATCGTTGTGGAAGCTATCGTCGATTTTGCCCATCGTATCGGTATCGACACGGTTGCCGAGTTTGTCTCAAGCGAAGAAATTTTACAAAACGTAACCGATTTGGGCATTACCTATGCACAAGGATTTCATACGGGAAAACCACAATATTTGGAGCATAAGCCGATGTAAGTTTAAACAATTGGCGGATTATATATCTGATAATTGTTTTTCCCCTTCCCTTTAGCCAGATACATTGCCGAATCCGATGTGCTCATCAGTGTTTGTACATCGGATGAGAATTTTGGAAAACAACTGATTCCGATACTTGCACCGACCTTTACTTTATTACCTTCCAACACCACAGGGGTCGAAACAGCGTTTATAATTTTTTGAGCGATCTGCGCGACAGATTCGTGATCCGAAGTACTTTCAACAATAACAGCAAATTCATCCCCGCCGATCCGAAAAATACTATCATTCTGCCGCATTGTTTTTGTTAAACTTTCACTTACATGCCGCAATAGGAGATCTCCGACATGGTGCCCTACAGTATCGTTGACGATCTTAAAATCATCCAAATCGATCATCAATAGATAGCATGAAGTTCCATAACGTTCAGCATTACCGAGTGCTTGTACAATACGCTCTTCAAAAAAGTGACGATTAGCAATCCCCGTTACTCTATCATAATAGGCCAACTGCTGCATCGTCAAATCGCGCTTATGAATCTGCGTCATCATCTCACCGAATGCACGAGAGAGATTTCCCACTTCATCTTTGGAATCAGCAGAAATAGGAGCTGAATAATCGTTCTCTACCGTCACTTTCTGAGTCGCCGCAATCAAATTCATAAGCGGAGCGGTAATCATCTTGCTTATACGTTCACTAACCATACGAGCCAACACAAACCCTAGTATTGCAGCAATAATGATAATAAATAAGTACCATCCCATTCGAGTATAGAGACTATGCAAACTGCTGACGAGAATCAATGAACCAACGTATTCCGAGCGCAAAAAAATCGGTTTTTCAATGGTAACGGTCGTCAAAGTAAGATACTCTTTACCCTCTCTTGAGGCTTGAAACTCTTCCGAAGGTTTATTTATCTTTGAACCCTTTCCATAATAGCTTTCCAATAGAGTCCCATCGGATAGAATAAGATGAGCTTCGATCATATCAGGAACACCTTGAAGCGCCAAAAGGGTATCTTGTGCCGCTTCACTGTCTCGAAATGCCATCGCCGCCGCCGAACTCTCACCGGCAATATCAGCCTGTACCCGAATTGCTTCGAGAACATTGCTTCGTATCGCAAAATATTCATACGTTACCATAATAAATATGACAGGGATAAAGGCAAAAGCAATCCCAAAAATATTTGAATAAATAAGCTTTTTTTGGATCGACCAATCATTCAACGATTTTTTAAAGAGGATCACTGTTCTACCCTACGTGCCAGTTTTAAAAGAC
The DNA here is from genome assembly GCF_001830725.1 of Sulfuricurvum sp. RIFOXYD12_FULL_44_77. Lineage (NCBI taxonomy): Bacteria > Pseudomonadati > Campylobacterota > Epsilonproteobacteria > Campylobacterales > Sulfurimonadaceae > Sulfuricurvum > Sulfuricurvum sp. RIFOXYD12_FULL_44_77. Next base: position 3,472 of record NZ_MIBU01000081.1, on the reverse strand, counting down.
GTGAGCTGACACTCAGATCGGCTGCTTTTATCGGTTTTAAATTGATATCAAAAGCGATCTTACGATTATCACGCAACATCGTAATATGAGCATCACTAATCTTCGGGCTCTCACTCACGATCAATACTGACGTACCGGCAAGTTTTTGGATCAACTTTTCTCCCCGTTGTTCTTCGCCCTCTCTGATAAATACTATTTGGCACTCTTTTGTTTCTTCGGCTGTCGTTACGGTAGAGATTTTTACATTTTGGTTGTGCAGCACCTTATTGTTTAGGGCATTCGAAGCGCTACCAAAATCTTCTTTGTAAAAACAGATATTAAAATCCCCCGACATCTTCCCATCATGCCAATCGGTCAAAAGGGCAAAATTATAAAGATATGCCGCCTTAATCGTATATTCCGGCAAGGCATCGGCTCTCAAAAAACTTACTACAAAAATTAAAAATAATACTAACTGTCTCATTGGAAGGTGTACTCCAATTGCAGCCAGAAGGTACGCCCCGATTGAGGAAGGTAGGTCGTTTTTTCCTTATCGGACTTCTTAAACACATCATGTGCTAACACATTGATATCAAGATTCGGTGCGATTTTACGTGCGAGGAGGTTGAGATTAACCACGGTATACGCATCATGATAGTTACTCGAACCGGTATAGGGGAGATATTTACCCGTGTACTGCGCCTCTGCACTCATGCGTAATTGATCATTCCAAAGTGGGGTAGAGAGGTTAAACTTCGCAAGATGTGACGGAGATTGACCGAGACGTTCACCATTCGAATTTTTGGTATTTTGTCGTGCGTAACTGGTACGTAAACGGATCCCCTCTTCCCAATGCTTTTCAATCTCTACTTCAGCACCTCGCGCAATAATACACTCAGTGTTACCGTAGGAGATACGATCGCTGATGCGATAACGATAGAGTGAACCTATGAGCTTGGTTTGCCATCCAAGCTGTTGTTCTAAAACAAGTTCCTCCGTTTTGGCACGTTCTGGTTTATCCCATTCTCCTTCACTCTGTGTTGCTTGACGGTTGCTTACGCCTGTAGAGAGTTTAAGTATACTCTCATCCCATGGCTGGTAGATCAATGAGGCACGAGGGCTAAGGATTCGTTTTACGTCATTATTGCTTTTTTCATATCGAACCCCATAATTGAGACTCAGTGAGGGTGAGATAGCAAAGTCATCATAAGCATAAAGACTATAGGTTTTTCGAGGCTGATAAGAACTATCGTATGAATCGACATCGTTGAAAATCATATCAAAACTAGTTCCTCTATCTTGCCATCTATAATCGTGGCGATACCCGACACCTAGCGAAATAGTATGATTGTCAAACCACGTGCCTATTAGCTTCGCATCACCGCCATGCCACTGCGCAATATTCTCGGATTCATAGCGGTAAACTTCGGGATCGAGATAATCAGAGCTGTAAATATAGTGCCCGTACCAAAACGAGGAGGAGAGTTTCAAAGCTGAAGCGATATCGGTATTGTATTTGAAGAGAGCAAATGCATTTTCATCCCCATACACTAAAGAGTCTATGGCGGAATAGGTAGGGTGATTGATCTGGCGTTTCGCATACGCCCCTTGAAAAGAGAAGCTCTCAGCGTCATATTTTGCAAAAAGGCGTTTATTTTCTTCATCGTTGTCGCCATCTTTTTCAATGCTACCATTGGCATTAAACGAAGAGGCAGAGATCAGTAGGTTCGCACCGTTATCTAATTTTTCTCCGAAACTAACACGCTGCTGACGTCCATGGCGGCTACCGAATCCTAACGCAACCTGTGTGCCGCTAATATCGGAACCTTTTTTCGTGATGATATTAATAGCACCCAACAATGCTCCATCCCCATACCCAGCTGACCCGCCTCCGGGGACATACTCCACACGATCGATCAACGCAACATCAAGGATCCCGTCGTTACCAAGATATGCTTGCCCAAACATACTATCATCGGCACGATATCCGTCGATCAAGACAATAATGCGCCCTGCGTATTCGTTACTGGGATAACCTCGCCCCCCTAAAAAAGAGTAGGTATAGCTTTGAGGTACATGTAGCCCACGCATACTTGAGAGGATTTCACTCAATGTACGGTATCCGTAATCTTTGATATCCTGTGCCGTTACGATCGAGACGGCTGAAGCTGCATTACTGATTTGGTTAGCAATATGGCTGGCGGGGATGTATTCGGTTTGGAGCAACTCTTCGAGAGGGATCTCCGTGGCATCGGTGGCACTGTTATTTTCCAATGCACCTAACGACGATGTCATAAGCAACAACAATAGTGAAGAGAAGCTGGTCTTGTTTTTCAAAACTATTTGTACTGCTTTTTGATTTTTTAAAATTATATCCAACCAATGGTCACGTTCCAGTCACGACGAATTTTAGTAATGAAACAATCTAAAAATAATTCTTCCCGTGCTATAATTCGCAAAATTTTTACAAGGGCTGATCCATGTTAACCGATCGCGTCAATATACTCTCCGAATCGATTACCATTGCTATCTCTACGTTAGCGCAAGAACTCAAAGCACAAGGAAAAAACATCCTCAGCTTCTCCGCAGGTGAGCCTGATTTTGATACCCCTCAAGTAATCAAAGATGCCGCTATTAAGGCTATCAATGACGGTTTTACCAAATACACCGCCGTTGACGGTATTCCTGAGCTCAAAGCGGCTATCGCACTTAAACTCAAACGTGACAACGGATTGGATTATAAACCGAACCAAATCATCGCCAACAACGGTGCTAAACACTCACTCTACAACCTCTTTGCCTGCACGATACAAGCGGGTGATGAAGTGATCATCCCGGCTCCGTATTGGGTTACCTATCCCGAGCTTGTAATGTACTGTGGCGGAAGTGTCGTAGAGATTATGACCGACGATGAGAGCGGATTTAAAATTACCCCTGAGCAGCTCAAGGCAGCATTGACCCCTAAAACAAAAATGCTTATCCTCACCTCTCCGTCAAACCCGACCGGTGCGGTCTATTCGCGTGAAGAACTTATCGCGTTAGGCAAAGTGTTGGAAGGGACAAATGTTATCGTAGCCAGCGATGAGATGTATGAAAAACTGATTTACGACGGTGAGTTTACTTCCGCTGCCGCGGTAAGTGATGATATGTACCAGCGTACTATCACGATCAACGGTCTTTCTAAATCGGTAGCGATGACGGGGTGGCGTTTTGGGTATATGGCCGCATCCAATACCGAAATCATCCAAGCAACCAAAAAGCTTCAAAGCCAAAGTACCTCAAACATCAACAGTATCACCCAAAAAGCGGCTATTGTCGGTCTCAACGGTGAAGCGGACAGCGATATCGAAGCTATGCGGGTACAATTCAAAGCACGCCGTGACGAAGCGGTAAAACTGTTTAATGAGATTGACGGGTTATCGGTTCTCTCACCTGCCGGTGCTTTTTATCTTTTCGTCAATATCAAAGAAGTCAGCAATGATTCAATGCACTT
>NZ_MIBU01000080.1:0-5684 GCF_001830725.1 Sulfuricurvum sp. RIFOXYD12_FULL_44_77 | reverse complement strand
TAACCGCTCTGGAATCGTCGACGATAATTACTCTTTTTGCCACTTGTTTTGCTCCTTAAAAAAGTTGTTAAAATCTTTCTCTCATAATTGTATGCATAATTATGCAGAAAGAATGGTGATTCGAGATTTAAAAAAACTCCATATCGTTGTCATTATCGTCTTCGCTGTCGATTTTTTTGTCTCCAACGATCTGCTCTATCTGCATACACGAACTGAAAAACGAACTGTCCAGATAATGAATATCCGCCGCATCCTGCAACGCAAAAATATGTTCCCTCCATGACGTAAGATCACTCCCCAAATGCTCCGTCAGCATAACCAGCATTTTTAGCTTTTTGGGATCGTTGATAACCGCATCGGCTTGTTCTTTCATAAATGTTCCCAAGGATGAGAGGGCATAAGCGAGCGCCGTAAACTCAAACAAATTGTTAATTGCCTTGACATAAACAGCCAGCACACCATCCGTAAACTGACGGATATTTTCAACTGACGGTTCACTCTCAAGTGTGTTCAAACTCTCTCTCCACTCCTCATCCAAACTCTCCAAATCACGGATCTCATCCAGCACGTCTCCGCCGATATCTGCTACATACTCGAATGCGGAGGTTTTTTTGACGAAACTCTGGCGAAGGAGTGTCTGCTCTTCACTCTGAAGCACCCTCACCTCTTTGAGATCTTCTACTTCAGACAAAGGCAAAAGCGATGGTGAGACGGCAATACAAACTTCCGGAGTTTTTATTGAAACGGGTATCGTTTCAGCTTTCGGCTGATTCACCCCAATATTTAAACGGACACAGGCAAAATTTTGTCGTATAATGCAGTACGACTGCAAATCATCCACCAGTTCTTGGGTTTTTGCTTTTAGTACAACCGGTTTATCAAATTTCATCGTGATAAAAATTTCTTCGAAACTCTCTTCGATAATAATGCTCACTTGTTCTTCTGCACGAAGTCCCTGACGCATCAACTCATAAAAAAGTTCGATCACCGGATCGACTTTCGAAGAGGAAAAAGTCTGGTGTTCTTCACAACGAGAAAGTATCCAAACCCCGAAATCCATCATCCCCTCAGCGTCGGTGATATCAAAGATGGTTTTTAAATGACGGACATCGGAACAAAAGGGGTTGAGAGCCTCTTTCGTAGAGAGCTTTGCGTGAATTCCGTCTTTGGAACGTAAAAAAGCTCCAAAACTTTGTAATTTAAACCGTACCAGCTCTTTATCGATCGGTTTATGTATGTATGCTGCCGCCCCGATAGCGGCCATATGCGCTTCCATCTGAGGATCGATGACGGCGGTCACAACGATAATAACCGTTTCGGGAAAACGACTTTTTATCACCTTGGATGCTTCAAGCCCGTCAAGGTTGGGCATCATAACGTCCATCAGAATAATATGAGGATGCCACTCTTCACAAACAGCGATGGCATCAAGCCCATCCACAGCCTCTTTAATCGCAAAGCCATCCATCTTTCGACAGATCGCATTCAGGACTAGGCGATTATCTTCGACATCATCGACGATTAATAGTCGCAAATCTTTCATATTACACCGTTTAATCTGTATTAGATTTTTTAATTCTATAGCAAGTGTAGTATGAAAAAGTCACAAAACGGTCACAGGAGAATTATTCTCCTCTAAAATTACAAAATTATTACAACAAAACACTATTGATGAAATTTCACTACTATTATCTTGGAAAACGGAGTGAAAATCGCGCCCCCTCTTGTGTATTTTCAACCCCAATTGAGCCGTGACAATGCTCTTCTATAATAGTTTTAGACATATAAAGCCCCAACCCCGTTCCATTCTCTTTTTTCGTTGAAGCATAAGGGGAGAAGAGTGTATCGATGATTTCAGGGGCAATTCCCCCGCCGTTGTCTTCGACACTGATCATCACGTGCCCCTCCGATTGCTCGCTTCGGATGACAATACGTGGATTTTTAACCCCTTTCTCTTCAAATACATCCTGCGCATTTTTAATAAGATTCAGCATCACTTGAATCAATTCATTTTCGTAAGTTTGATACTCATCGTCATAGAGATGCTCAACATCAACCTTGATATTTTTATTCATCAGTGTATGCTCGACCAGTTCAAGGGTTTTGGAAACGATAAGCGAACTTTTTGTTTTAGCCGTTTGTTTATCGGGTTTGAAAAAATCTTTAAAATCGGTAATAGTATGGGAGAGATGCTGCACCTGAGCCTCCATCTCATCAAAGCTTTTGACAATATCCTCCTGTGAGAAACGATCCAGCATAATGTTGATCTTTTGACGGCTCATCAAAGCACTCATAATTGCCAACGGCTGACGCCACTGATGGGCAATCATACTGAGCATCTCTCCCATCTGTGCTTGGCGGGTTTGCATCAAAAACAATCGGTCTTTCATATTTCTCTCGGTAACATCATCTTGGATGGTTACAAAATTGATAATCTCATTTTGGGTATTTAAGATAGGGAAAATGGTTGAGGCACAATCGCGCAGTTCGCCGTTTTTCATCCGATTAACAATGGTTCCGCGCCAAAAAGAGCGCTTGTGGGTAATCGTAGCCCAAAGATCGTCATAAAACGGTTTGGAATGTATCCCTGAATTGAAGATGCTCATTTTCCGACCGATCAATTCATGAGCGAAATATCCACTCAGTTTAGAGGTATGGGCATTAACATAGTTGATAATACCGCGCGGGTCAGTGATTATCGTCGACAATGGGGTCTGATTCACCACTTGAGAGAGGCGGTTGATCATCTCTTCGGTATGTTTGCTTTCTGTAATATCTTGAATCGTGCCGGAGAGTTTTTGACGATCCTCCTCCCAATACGCTTCGGCTCGCTCTTGGACGATACGGATATTTCCTTTGGCTGTCTGTATCCGATACATCACGTCGTAAAAGTGCTCCCCGCCGAGGAGTTTCTCTTTAGCCTGTAATAGCAACTCCCGATCATCTGGATGGACATGATCTACTACCCAGTCGCTATTGATAGCGACACTAAACGGGTCAAGTTCATAGATACGGTATATTTCAGCTGAGCATAGAATCGTTTCACTCACACTGTCATACTGATAGCTCCCGACATGGGAGATTTGCTGCGCCTTGTTAAGATTATCTTCATTGGTTTTGAGGTTTTCATACAACAAGGTATTTTTATAGATAATCATAGCCTGAGTCAATAACAGCCGAAGGGTTTGGAGGGTATCACTATCAAGCGGGGTGGAAACTTCCTCATTTTCGAGATAGAGAATACCCACGACATCCCCTTCGATCAACGTCGGTATCGCCATCGAGGAGGCAGGCTTATGGGAGTGAAAATAGTCGTCATACTGAAACTTTCCGCTCTCTGCGGGGCTGTTTTGTATCACTTTATGTTTGGACTCAATTGCATAGGTAATCAGATGACTCGGAAGAAACGGTGTCTCATTGAGCTTCAGGTGATACAGCTCAATTTTTCCGGTTTCAAAATAGATTCTAGCACTCGTGTAAAAGAGCCCCTCCTCCTTCAAGATCAAAACGGCTTTACTCGCCGTAGCATTTTCCAAAATCGTCTGCATCAGCGTTTGAAGCAGCTCTTTTTTCTCCATCGTTTGTGAAAGAGCATAGAACGATTTAAGGAGACTTCGAAAATTGGTCGGTTCGGCACGCAGCAGTGAACTGTTCGATGATTGACCCAACTCTTCAATAGGATGTGAGGAGTGCAGATGCGCTTTGATTTTGAGCCTCTCCGCCATAGCGTAAGCACCCCATTGGTTCAACCCCATCGCCGCTTCACTGAAATAAAAATGGCTTAAATCCTCAAACCGCTTCTCTTTCCAAAAACGCCCTGCACATATCGCGCTCACAGCAATGGCAAACGGATTGTTAATTTTTCGTGCTTCCTTCAATGCATCATCGTACAATTTGGCAACATCCCAATAATGCTTGGTTGCCTCACCCCTTTTAGCACGAATCACTAATTTCCAAAACTTAAACTCTTTGGGGGAAGAGGATGCATACGCATCACACATCTTCAAATCTTCCCTTAAAACGCTCATCTCATCGGTATTTAACGGGGTGTTTTTTCCTAGTAACAACAATGCACGTAGGGGATGGAGCCTCATTTTCGGAAACATAATCACTTCATTGGCATCGCTGCGAACATAGCGGTTCAGATACTCCAACCCCCGTTCATTTTCTCCCTGAATCCAACACGTCTGCGCTTTAATAATCCCATACCACGCTAATCCCGGATAAAAGTTCTCCTCTTCCCACAAAGCGAGTGCATCCTCTTCATTTGAGCTACTATCCTCACCACTCTCTTGCCACATTCGGACGCTAGAACGCAATACGTCAAAAATAGCAATCATCTTCTTATCGCCGGAGTTGAGGAGAAAACTCGACTCTTTTAAAATATTTTCATGCAGTACATCGAGTGAACGTCCTGAGAGATAATCACTAAAATGGGTTAAAAAGTTAGCCCATGTTCCGAAAACAATGTCACCGTTAACCTTGCTTTGGTGGAGACTTTTTTGATACAACGCCAAATTATGAACAAGCGGCTTAGTATAGGGGCTGATAAAATTGGCCATAAAATTATGGACTTTCGGAAGCATCGTTTCATCACCAAATTGATGATTAAGTTTCAATGCCGCTTCACCAAACCGATATCCCTCTTTGAAACGTCCCTCACTCACCATATAAGCTCCGTAGAGAACATATCCGAAAGCCGATCCGCTCGTGTTTCCATAACGGAATGAAACCTCGACAATACTTAAATACGCCCACTGCATCAGGGGAATATCGGCTAAATAGTACGCCGCTTCCCAATACTCGACTAATATCGATATCATCCGCTGTTTTGAAATATTTTTGAGTTTCGGAAGGCGGCTTATAGCATCGGCTTCATGAGAATAAGGGTGGTTCAGGGTAAAATTCTTCAACCTCTCAACCGCTTTTTCAACCTCATCTCCTCTTTGAGGAACCGCCATCCCCAACTCATCCAAGATAGAGTTTCCAAAACAAACCAGCGAATCAAAGCCATCCCCTCTGGTCACACACAAATCTTTATAAAGGGAAAAACAGACCAAACGTTCCGATACCCTTTTGACGTCGCTCATCACTAGTTGTAAGTATCTTTCTGCTTCGTCATGCCGTGCATTCAAATAGAAAATCTTGATCCGCATTACTTTGAAATCAAATCTGTCCGAATATTTTAGAAGCTCCAACGCCTCTGTAGCACGATGGGAATCCATCCATTGTAAATGCTCCAGCGCCAAAGGATACGATCCGCTCAGCACCATCTCAAAGAGTGCTTTCACATTAAGACTCAATGCACCCTTCTCCCATTTTCCCTCTTCAACCCGGTGATTGATGTGGGAGACAACATTGATAACATCATCATACACCCCTGCATTATAGGAGCGCTCCAGAAATTCTCCGATATTGAGATGGATCGTTTTCTTCATGGTCATCGGTATCGAATGGATCACATGCTGCTGGATCACGTCATGTACAAATTGGTAATGTCCGCTGAAAACCTCAATAAATCCTTTTGATTCGAGTTGATGCATAATAGTATTGGGGTATTTCAGCCCCCGCATCATCCGAAGGGCCAAATGGGTATCGAAACGTCCTCCCAACAATGACAAATAGTATAAATATTCTTGTTCATCACGGCTAAGCTGCGAAAATTTAGCACGTATCAAACCGGC
>NZ_MIBU01000079.1:0-11409 GCF_001830725.1 Sulfuricurvum sp. RIFOXYD12_FULL_44_77 | reverse complement strand
GAGTCGTTCGATACGGTTTGTCAACACTTCGATATCGGCGAAGATAAGTTCATTTTCGATGATTTCAACGTCGAGAAGAGGATCGATACGCCCCTCGGTGTGAACGATGTTATCATCTTCGAAACAACGGACGATTTGGAGGATTACTTCGGTTTCACGGATGTTCGAGAGGAATTTGTTCCCCAATCCTTCACCTTTGCTGGCTCCCTTGACAAGACCGGCGATGTCGACGAAATCGAGAGTCGAGTATTGGATACGTTCAGGATTGACGATTTTCGCGAGTTCATTCAAACGGATATCAGGAACCGGAACGGTCGCTTTGTTCGGCTCGATCGTACAGAACGGATAGTTTGCCGCTTCGGCGTTTTGTGCTTTGGTAAGTGCATTAAAAGTGGTTGATTTCCCGACGTTTGGTAATCCTACGAGTCCGATTGATAAGCCCATTGAGTGTTTCCTTATAGTGTTTCGATGCGTAAAGTATTAGTGCAATTATACAGCAGGGTTGTTGAGTGGGGACTGAGGGGAGGGGCAAGAAATTTAATGATTATCGTCTGATTAAACGTTGAAATAAAATATCTTCCATATTTTGTCTGCTATCAAACAGTGCCGTCACAAAAACTCGATGGGCATCAATTTTGTAGATTAGTCTCCATCTCTCTATAATGAGTTCCCTATAGGTAAAGAGACCGATATCGGAAAGTTCAGGGACAACTCTTCCTCTTTCGGGAAATCGGTTGAGACTCTCAGAACGTTCTCGGATGGTGTGGAAAATAGTACGGGCATTTTGAGGAGACTCTTGATAAATGTGTTCTACGAGTGTGGAGAGATCATTTTGTGCCGCATCTGTCCAAAAAACACTGAAGTTCATTAGGCTAATTTTTTCTCAATTTTTTCAAAAAAGCTCTCTTGGGATTCGAAGCGATTGTTTTTAATATCCTCTTCACTTTGTGCCATGAGTTTTAAGAGTGCTAAGGCATTCTGCATCTTTTGGTAGCTTTCAATGTCTTGGATTACCGCTTTAGCTTCACCGTTTTGGGTGATGATAAGGGGACGATGAGAATCATTGACATAGGAAAGTGCATCGGCAGTTTTGGATTTGAGATAGCTGATAGGGCGAATATCGGTCGCTAAATTCATAGTCAATCCTTTGTTAATAGTGAAATATGGTACTAAATTAAGACTTAATTTAGACTTCAGTATTTTACTATTGACAATTGCCTTAGTATTATTTACACTGCTCCATCAACCAATTTAGTGTCATGCGCACTCCCGCGCCCGTACCGCCATAGGTATGAACATCCCAAGCGCTCTCGGTGTAGGCGGAGCCTGCGATGTCGAAGTGTACCCATTTCTCTTTCATATCCTCATCGATGAAGTTATCGAGGAACAATGCGGCGGTGATCGCTCCGCCGTAAGGTTTGGAGGAGACGTTACAGACATCGGCAAGGTCGCTTTTGATCAGTTTTTTGAGGTGGCGGTTGAACGGTAAAATACCGCAGTATTCACCGCTCGCGTCTGCCGCACTCAGCCACTCTTGTTTGAGTGACTCATTATGCCCCATAACCCCTGTCGTATACGGCCCGAGAGCAACCATACACGCACCTGTTAGAGTAGCGTAGTCGAAGAGGTAATCGGCTTTGACGTACTCTTGTGCATAGCCGAGTACATCGGCGAGGACGAGGCGACCTTCGGCATCGGTATTGCGTACTTCGATCGTTTTGCCGTTTTTAGCACGGAGAACGTCATCGGGTTTGTAGGCGTTGCCGCTGATCATGTTCTCGACCGCGCCGACAAAGGCGTGGACTTCGATGTCGAGGTTTAGCTCGCTCACCGCTTTGATGATCCCCATAACGGCACATCCGCCCGCTTTGTCCATCTTCATTGTTACCATCGAGGTGGCTGCTTTGAGGCTTAATCCGCCGCTGTCATAGGTGAGACCCTTTCCGACTAGGGTGATGACACGTTTCGGATTTTCGGGTTTGTAGGCGAGGTGAATCAGACGGGGAGGGTGGGCTGAACCGCGTCCGACGGAGAGCATAGCAAACATTTTTTCCTCTTCGAGACCGTTGACATCGAGGATGGTACATTCGAGATTATTGTTTTGTGCCAGAGTATCTGCAGTGATAGCCATCTGCTGCGGTGTCATATCATCCGGCGTTTGATTGACTAAACTGCGTACGAAGTTGGTCGCTTTGGCAATGATCGTCGTTTGTGTGAGGATCGCTTCCAATTCATCAATTGCATTAACACTGCCGTCATGATTTTCATTGCTGAAGATAACGTCTGTGAGAGAAGAGGGCTTAGGCTCCGATTTATAGGCTTCAAATCGGTAGCTCCCCAGTAATGCCCCCTCGATGAGTGCTTTAAAATATTTCGGTGTGTATTGTGCAACTTTTAGGGAGCTATAGCCGTAGTTCATTGCAGTTCGGATGGCTGCGGCCATAGCAGATCGGTACAGTTCATTGCTCGCGTTGTTGTCAATACCGCACACCAGAAGACGGTGCTCATGCAAAGCGCAGAGCTGTTCAAGGTCGGCTTTAAACCCCGCTTGGCTCAAGAGTGAACGGTGAGGGTGTGCTTCGAGCTGTGCAGGTGTTACAAATTCTAATGTCAGGTCGGCACTTATATGGGTAAGAGGTTGATTAACGATTTTGACGTTCACGGCGTTTCTCCAAAAGATTTTTTTCAATACGGTTAAACATAAAACTGATACCGCCAACAATGCTGAGGGCTAAAGGTATAGCGAAGTACCAGTGCGCTTTGATCCATGCGAGCAGTTTAAGTAACTCATCTCCGAAATAATAGGCGGGGATAATGGTGAGTGCAGCCCAAAAAATTGCACTGACAAAGTTGATAATGGCAAAATCACGAGAGGAGTATTTGGTCAGTCCTATCGCCATAGGGATAACCGTGCGCATTCCGTACATATAACGCTGTACGAAAATAAGGGGCCAGCCGTATTTTTTGAGCAACAAGTGCGCAATGGCAAATTTACGTCGTTGCGAACGAAGTTTATCGTGGATGTAGCTTTTGTTAAAGCGTCCGATATAAAAATAGATTTGATCCCCGACAAATCCGCCGAGCGCTCCTACAACAATCGCGAGTGGTAGAAACATATCTCCCGTATGGGACATAATCCCTGCCATGACAAGACCAAGCTCACCCTCTAGAATACTCCATCCAAAAAGGACGATGTAGCCGTACTCTCTCAACCATTCAATAAATAAATGCTCCACACGCGCCCTTAGTTGTCAAAATTTAATATTTGTTTTGCCTGCATCATATCCTTGTCACCGCGGCCGGAGAGGTTAACGATGATGAGTTTCTCTTTGATATCGGTCATTTTTTTCAAGTACGCGACGGCATGTGCCGTTTCAAAGGCGGGGATAATCCCCTCCGCACGGCTGAGCCATACGAAAGCGTCTAAGGCTTCTTGGTCGGTAATGTTGTCATAGGTGACGTTATCGTTATCTTTATGGAAAGCGTGTTCCGGTCCGATACCCGGATAATCAAGCCCAGCTGAAATTGAGTGGGCTTCGAGAATCTGACCGTCGTCGTCTTGGAGGAGATAGCTCATTTGACCGTGCAATACCCCCGGACGTCCTTTGAGGAGGGAACATCCGTGCTTATCGGTCTCGACCCCAAGTCCTCCCGCTTCGATTCCAATACAGCGTACCTCTTTATCTTCGAGGAAATGTTGAAACGTTCCGATAGCATTAGAGCCGCCGCCGATGCAGGCGATGACGTAATCGGGGAGGCGGTTCTCTTTTTCCAAGATTTGAGCACGCGCTTCACATCCGATGATCGCCTGAAAATCGCGTACCATCATAGGGTAGGGGTGAGGCCCTGCAACGGTACCGATAATGTAGAACGTATCGCGCGCATGGGTGACCCAGTGGCGGATCGCGTCGTTCATCGCGTCTTTGAGAGTTTTAGAGCCGCTTTCCACAGCGTGAACTTTGGCTCCGAGAAGTTTCATTCGAAAAACATTGAGTTCTTGTCGTGCGACATCTTTCGCACCCATAAAGATTTCACATTCCAATCCCAATAATGCTGCGATGGTTGCGGTTGCAACACCGTGCTGTCCCGCACCCGTTTCGGCGATCACTTTTTTCTTGCCCAAACGTTTTGCCATAAGCCCTTGTGCGATGACGTTGTTGACTTTATGGGCACCCGTATGGTTCAAGTCTTCACGTTTGAGATAGATTTTGGCACCCAGCTCTTTTGATAGATTAGCGGCATAATACAGTGGGCTGGGACGACCGACGTAATCGGTGAGATACCCGTCCACTTCGCTCCAAAATGCTTTATCAAAACGGATCTCTTTGTAAGCTTCTTCAAGCTCCAAGAGGGCGGGCATAAGGGTTTCAGGGACATAACGCCCGCCGAAGATACCGAAGTGCCCCTCAACGGGATCAAATTTGGAAGGGGATGGGATATACATTAATCGACTCCAATCACGGTATAAACTTCAACCATCTCACGCAATTTTGCCTGTCCGCTCAGGAAATCAAGACCCATTACAAAACACGCTTCAATACACTCGGCACCCACTTTATTAATAAGGTTCGCCGCCGCATACGCAGTTCCCCCCGTCGCGATCAAATCATCGATCAACAAGACACGAGGCTTTTCAACCCCATTGAAAGCATCAATGTGGATTTCTACTTCATCCACACCGTATTCAAGGGAGTATTTCTCCGAGACGGTGGTGTAGGGGAGTTTCCCTTTTTTGCGGATGGGAACGAAGCCGACGCCGAGCATTTGTGCCAATGCGGCACCGAAAATGAAACCTCTTGCATCGATCCCGGCAATGTGCGTCAGGTCATACGAGGCGTAGCGATCATGCAAATGGCGCATCAAAACACCGAATGCTTCACCGTCTGAGAGGAGGGTGGTAATATCTTTAAAAACGATTCCCGGTTTCGGAAAATCGGGGATATCCCGAATCGCATTGATTAAAATAGCTCTGTCGTTTATACTGAGATTCATAAAGGTTTCCTTTTCTTAAATAAGTGCGTCGATACGCCCTTCAAGCTCTTTGATTTTATTTTGGAGGCGGTCGGTTTCGGAACGGTGTTTCGAGTTACGCTGTTTGAGTGACTTGACTTCATTACGGAGATTGTTCAGCTCTTCACTGAGAATGTCGACATTCCCCAGTGCACGTTGGAGTTGAATCTGATATTTTCGGATCAGTACTTCAGCCTCTTTGAGGGTCAGCTTCATCATTTCACTGGTTCGCTGTTCTTTAACGGTAATACTGCGGAAATAGAACATTTTGACGAGAAAGAAAAGTGCCCCAAGTGTAACGATGGTGAGTAATGACCACTCTAAAAACATACCTTATCCTTTGATCGCCTCTAATTTTTCGACACGGCCGCAATGACGACCCCCTTCGAATACACCAGCAATCCATGCATCGAGGATCGATTCGGCAACCCCTTGACCCACGATACGCTCACCGTAGCAGAGGACGTTGGCATCGTTATGGGCGCGTGCGACGGTTGCCGTATAGGCATCGTGGCACAGTGCGGCGCGAATACCGTGATGTCGGTTGGCCGCAATCGACATCCCGATCCCTGAACCGCAAATCAAAATTCCATGGGAAGCAGTGTCTTTGAGGACATTTTCACACACTTTGATCGCATAATCGGGATAATCGACACGATCTTTGGAAAAAGGTCCCAAATCGATCACTTCATGTCCCTTTGAACGGAGGAGTTCGACGGTAAAATCTTTCAAATCGATTCCGGCGTGATCGGTGGCAATGTAAAATTTCATAACTCTCCTTAGTTCAATAATAAATTTAAGACGCTCTGGATCGGCCAGATAACCAACGGAATTTTAAGGGGTGTAACCAATATGATGATGATAACAATCATTCCATAAGGTTCGGCTTTAGCGAAAAATTCGGCAACGGCACGTATTTTATATTTCAGCGCAAGGTACGTGATGAAATGGGCGCCGTCAAATCCCGGAATAGGGAGGAGATTGAATACTGCTAGGACGACATTGACCAATAGAAGTTTCATAATAAGCAGATAGCCGAAAAGATAGGCGATTCCGTCCGCTTCACTCGGCTGTGGCAGAGAGAGGAGAATGACGGAAGATAGGGTAGCTAAAAAAATATTATACGCAATCCCCGCCAAACTCACCTGCATTGCCGCATTGTAGCCGCCGTTGCGAATCACCGTGTGGGTATTGACCGGAACCGGCTTTGCCCATCCGAATAAAAAGCCGCTGGAAGCGCCGAGGAGCATAGGGATGAAGTAAGTCATCAAAGGGACGAGGATTGAGCCGAAGGGATCAATATGGATGAGGGGGTTAATACTTAGACGACCTTGGTGTTTTGCAGTCGTGTCACCGTATTTGTAAGCAACCCAACCGTGCATAATCTCATGGCCGATGATGGCAATGAGAAGCGCGAGTATCGCCGCAGCGATTTCGAGTGAATCAATAAAGCTCAAGGTCATTGGCATCTTCGCGGATACGTTCAGCTATGGCGCGCTCAAGAGGCTCTTGCAGTTCTAAATCACTCGGTGTTTTTCCGATACGATCCCAGCGTACTTCATAATTGCTGTCCATACTGAAATAGACAAACCACGGTGTCCCCTCGATGAGGCCATAAGGGACACTTCCCCAAAAACGGCTGTCATTGGAGTGGTCTCGGTTATCACCCATCATAAAGTATTCACCCTCAGGGACTTGGATCGGAGCGACATTGAAAAGCTCGCTCGGGAAGATGCCGTTATCGACCATTTTCTCATCGTTGTGGATTCCCGGATGCTCTTTGGCATACGGATTTTTGACCCACAATTTCCCCTCAACCTCTACGAGTTCATATCCGGCAAACGCTTTTTTAGCGTACTCGTCCCCTTCTCGCGGGTGGAGGTAGAGGACTTTGTCCTGTAAAAAGAGCTCATCCCCCGGCAACGCAACGCAGCGCTTGACATAGTGAAGCTGTGTGTTGTTCGGATAGCGGAAGATGACGATGTCTCCGCGCGCAGGCTCATCACCGTCTATGATATGACCGTCGGTTCCCGGAATCAGAGGAATTTCAAGAAACGGGATGTGGGGAGTAGAAATTCCATACGCAAATTTTTTGGCAAAGAGATGATCGCCGACGAGGAGTGAATCTTTCATCGATCCGCTGGGGATACGAAATGCCTGAGCAATGAAGAAAATGACAAACAAAACGATGATGATGGTTCCCGTCCATGTATTGGAAAAACGGTAGGCACTGTGGGCGGCATTAAATATTTTTTTCTTCAAAGGTTATCTCTCTTCTTCTGCGTGAATTTTGGCGGCTTTAAGGGTGTTAGAGAGGAGCATCGCTATGGTCATCGGCCCGACACCTCCCGGTACAGGGGTGATGTAGGATGTTTTAGGGGCAACGGCATCATAATCGACGTCACCGACAAGGCGACCATCGGGTGCACGGTTGATTCCGATATCGATGACGATAGCACCTTCTTTGACCATATCTTCTTTGATCAGATTAATGACTCCCGCACCGACGAGGACAATGTCGGCACTCAGGGTGTGTTTTTTCAAATCATCGGTGAAAATGTGGCAAATTTCAACCGTAGCATTGGCATTGAGTAGTAAAGCCGCCATCGGTTTTCCGACGATATTGGATGCCCCGACGACACAGCAGTTTTTTCCCTTAGGATCGATATTGTATTCAGCCAATAGTTCCATTACTCCCAAAGGAGTACACGGGACGAATCCGTCCAATCCTGTTGTGAGACGCCCGACATTGTAAGGGTGGAACCCGTCAACGTCTTTGGTCGGGGCGACTATTTCGAGGATTTTGGTGGTGTCGATATGAGACGGCAGGGGAAGCTGAATCAAAATACCGTCAATGTTGGGATTGGTGTTCATCATTTCGATCGTTTTAACGATTGCATCTTGGGAAATATCATCGGGCATTTCGTGGGTAACGGAGTAAAATCCGGCACGGTCACACGCTTTTTTCTTCATTCCGACGTAGGCTTGGCTCGCTGGATCATGTCCCACCAAAATCACCGCCAAACCGGGAACTCTTCCTGTTGATACTTTGAGTTCTTTAGCTCCGAGAGAGACTTTTTCTTCGATTTTTTGTGCGAGCGCTTTACCGTCAAGAATTTGCATTTAATCACCGTCAAATTGTTTTTGGGTATGATACCGCTAAAAGACTAATAATTGGTTAAAGGGATCAGGTGCGCGGGGTTTTTCTACTATTTTTGACATTTACACTCTCTCACGCAGAGTCGTTTATTACGAAAGAAGAGTATGCCGCAGGACTGTACCATAACCCTCGCGGAGTCGGGTGTCATTTGTGTCACGGTGAAGAGGGTGAGGGGAAACTGATCGCCCGCTATCGTGAGAAAGGTGAGAAGAAGATTTTCGCCGGCAAACCGATCAATAAACTTCCGTTTCGAGAATTTTACGAAAAAATAAACAGCCGTATCGTCGGAATGCCTCGCTATTATCTCACCGATACCGAAATCCAGACCCTTTATTATTATCTCCACAGAGACGAGTTTAAACGTGCCGCTCAGCAACCCCGAAAAACTCAATAATCTTATTACTTCAGGCGATATCACATCGCTTAAAGCATTGGCATTGCCCGTAAAACGGCATCTAAATCGTTCGTTGTCGTTTCGATCCGCTATGATGATCTCTACCCATAACCTCAAACACCTCTCTAAAATTCCATTCCTTGATGCGGAGTGTGTGATGCTGAACCTCGAAGACGGTGTCAGTGCGGAACAAAAGCCGTTTGCCTTGGCGCTGTGTGCGATGGCATTGGCCTCCAACCCTGAGAGTGATAAAAAACTGGTTGTTCGGGTTAATCCTCTTGATGAGGGAGGGGCTGATGAGATCCTCTTTCTCAACCCTTTTATGCCTGATGCGATTCGTGTCCCTAAAATCCGCTCGGTTGAGGATGTTCGCCGTATTTTGACCTTGGTGGATGACAATATAGAGATACACCTCTCCATCGAGACGAAAGAGGGATGGTTAGCCCTTTCTCATCTCTCTATCGATCCGCGAATCACGGTCTATTATCTCGGTGTCCTTGATCTTTTCGCTGATCTTGGGCTATCTCAGAGCCTTTTACTCCCCGATAACCCTACCGTCCACTATATGCTCTCCCATTTTTTAATGACCTCTCGTGCATGCGGTGTCAAACCCGTTTCGTTTGTCTATCAAGATTATAAAAACCATGACGGACTGCGCAACTGGCTGGAGTTGGAGAAGATGATGGGATTTGATGCCAAAGGGTGCATCGCTCCCGCTCAGGTCGAATTGATCCATGAGATTTTCGGTCACGGGGAAGCGGAGATAGCGCGGTGCCGTGAGATTGTTAGACTCTTTGAAGAACACATCACGCGCGGGATTAGCGGATTTGTCGATGAGCGGTATGGGTTTATTGACGAGCCGATTTATAAGGGTGCGTTGGCGGTGTTGAACTCTACTTCACGATAATATAAACCCGTATCCGCACCCGTGTCGGTTGTTCGGGTTTCGGATATTTGGGATGGGCGAGGTTGATGGTTTGCAAGGTCAGTTCATCAAGCGCCGTTCCTATACGGTTTTTTTCTAACGTCAAATCGCTAATACTTCCATCTGGGTTGAGGATGAACTCAACGACGTTATTGTCCATCGGATCGACATCGGATCGGTCACGAAGTAACCGAGTGCCGACCACTTCATTGATCTTTCGGATTTTTTGAAGATTATCGATGATGTAGTGCTGTTCTCCCGCGGAGAGCTCAAAAAATTGATTACCGTAGTGGTGGAGAACGGAATAGGGGAGGCTCTCACGGTCGGCTTCGGTGATACGTTTGAGTTCGATGTCAGGTGCGGGGTGCTGCTCTTGTGTAAGCGGGATCGGTGCATCCGCTTTTTTCGCCTTAGAAACGACACTGCTCTGAGGCGAAGCGGATGGAGGGGTAATTTTCTCCGTTATATCGGTCTCTTCATTTACGGTGATGCCGAAACGCTTCTCTTTGTAAAAAGGTTTATCTTCAGTCTCTTCAGGGGAAATTCCATACCAAACCAAAACAAGTATCACTGAATGAATCAAGAGTGCGATGAGGAGTGAGAGGAGAGATGGATTCGGTTTCATCTAGGATAGCGGTTTAATAACCGGTAAGGTTATACCATACCCGATAGCGAATCAGTGTTTTTTGCTGAGGTCGGGGATATTTGGAATAGGCGAGTTCGATTACCTCTTTGGTCGTATCATCCAAAATAGCGAGATTGCTGTTTTTGAGAAAGCGTATGTCCGAAATGCTTCCATCAGGGAGGAGATAAAACTCGATCATATTGGTGTCGTTTGTCCGAATGCTATCGGGGATGCGGCTTCGTCCGTAGCGATCCAAGACCCCTTGGGTGATACGGCGCATGACCTCTTGGTTATCGAGGATATATTTTTGCTCCCCCTCGGAGAGTTCATTGAACTTATCACCATAAAGACGTTGAATAGAATCGGCGATTTTGGTAGAACTTCGGGTCGGTCGATCCTGTGCGGAGGGGTCAGCTTTTGAGAGGCTGTCATGGAGACTGAACTCTTTTTTCGTTAGGGGTTTTCGCTCTATCTCGGCAACCGGCTTGGCTACGTGGCGTTCGAATGCTTTTCTGGGTTCTGGGATCGGCTCAGGGGTGGGTGGAGTCGGTTTAACTTCAGGTGTCAGTGATTTGGGCTTTTGCGGTTTCGGCAGAGGCTGAGCATCTTTGATCATCTGCTCTCCCCGCGGAATCGAACGGTTTGGAGTCACTTTGGGAATCTCGTTTTTAACGATAGCCTCTTTTGTAATATTCGGGCGCTCTTTCATCGAGAGTCTGAAACGCTCTTCTTTCGGCTCACTCATTTCTTCGGGAGGCGGGAGCGGTTTAAACTGGTCTAATAAAATAAGCAATAGTAGGATGATGAGGTGAACCAAAGCGGCGATTATAAATGCGTAAAGGGAAAAAGATTTGGTTCGTTTCATAACCGCGCATTCTACCTAGATTTTCCTAATGAAAGAAGTATTTCACGTAAAAAAGTGGGTGTATAAACAGCGTGCACGAAAATTGCATTATCTTTTTAAACCGTCCAAGGAAAAGGCCATGAGCGACCTAGATACTTTATGCCGTGAGATAGAAGATTATCTGAAAAAATATGCGATAGATGATGAAGCACGATATGTGATCGCACCGCATATCGCTAAAAAATCGTTGGAGATGAACCATCTCTATCAGGATTTGGGCTTTAAAAGCCGCGTACAGATGGGAGCCTATATGGCTAAGCATTTTCCCCGCCTAGCCCAGCTTAAACCCAAAGATAAACTCTGGAAAAAATTTCTCTACGATGCCATCGGTAAAGTCGCCCCCGCGTGTGCGACGTGTAATGATCAAGAGCACTGCTTTACCTGTTTGATC
>NZ_MIBU01000078.1:0-8453 GCF_001830725.1 Sulfuricurvum sp. RIFOXYD12_FULL_44_77 | reverse complement strand
GGCAAATTTTCACCCCTCAAAGATCAAATCACCCTCACTGTCTCCAAACTCCAAGGGACGAATGCTGTTATCATCGCAGAAGCCGTTAAAGAAGAACTCGAAAAATACAAAGAGCAAATGGCTGCACAGGGGATCAACTACGTCATCACCCGCAACGACGGCGAGCGGGCAAACGAAGCGGTTAACGAACTCGTATTTCACTTGATCCTCTCCATCGTCATCATCGCGATTTTGTTAGCGTTTGTCCTTGGCTGGAGAGAGTCACTCATCGTCACCTTCACCGTTCCGGCGATTTTGGCGATTACCCTCTTTATCGCCTATATTACGGGGCAAACGGTAAACCGTATTACCCTCTTTGCCTTCCTCCTCAGTCTAGGGCTTCTCGTCGATGCAGCGATTATCGTTATAGAAAATATCCACCGCCATTTCCACGCACCCGGAGCGCACGAGAGAGATGCCGATGAGCTGATGATCGAAGCAACCGATGAGATCGGTGCACCGACCAATATTGCTACCTTAGCCATTATCCTCACGATGGTGCCGATGGCATTTGTCGGGCAAATGATGGGACAGTTTATGAAACCGATCCCTGCCAATGTCCCTGTAGCGCTTGTCGCATCCCTTTTTGTTGCCTATATTTTCACTCCGTATTTAGCGGTACGACTTCTTAAAAAACCCGAACACCACGGAGACTCTCACTAATGTATAAAAAATTTGAAAATTATTTACTCGATCTTTTGAGTTCCCCTATCAAAAAAAAGAGGGTGCTTTGGGGGACACTCATCGCCTTTATCCTCTCGGTTGCTTTGATTCCGAGTGAACTCGTTTTGGCAAAAATGCTGCCGGGAAAAAATAATGACACCTACAGTATCTATGTCGATCTCCCTAATGGAAGCTCTATCGAGCAGACACGCAGTGTTACCGATTGTACTGTAGGTATTTTACAGCACGAAAAAGAGGCACTGGATGCCGAGGTCTTTTTAGGGACAGGATCACCGCTTGATTTTGCGGGACTTATCAAAGGAAGCCACTTTAAAAATAACGAAAACGTTGCGGAAGTGGTGGTCAATCTGACCAAAAAGCACGATCGTGACGAGCCTTCGTATATGATGGTTCAACGGCTACGACCGGTGATTCAAAAAGAGTGCGGCAATCTTTATCCGGGGACGAATATCAAATTTGTCGAACCGCCGGCAGGTCCTCCGACAATGGCGGCTATCGTTGCCGAAGTTTACGGTAATAATGCCAATGGAATTCGCCATCTTAGCAACCGCATCGAAGGGGTTTTTCAAAAAACCGAAGGGCTTGTCGATATCGATATTATGCAAGATGAGATTTACGATAAATTCGAAGTTCGCGTCAATACCGATAAAATCACCCGTTCCGCTCTCGATGTTAAACATGTCAACGATGTCTTATATCTAGCGTTTGAAGGGATGGGAGTTGCCGTTAAAAACTCTCAAAAATCAACCGATCAAATCCCTATTTTTCTCACCTTGACCCCTGAGGGGAAAAAGTTTGCATCTCGCGATAAACTCGCTATCGAGATGAAACTCTCCTCTCTCACCCTTTTAAATCAAATGGGGATGATGGTACCGATTACCGAGGTTGTCGATATCGTGGGAGTAAAATCGAATCCGATGATACTCTCTAAGAACCTTCACCAAATGAGTAATGTCGTTGCCGAGACCGATATGGTCTCTCAGGTCTATCCGCTGATGGATGCCCGTAACGTTATTCTCGATACTTTCGGTGATGAATACGAAATCCATAAGATCGGCCTTTTTAACCTTGAACTGATCGATAAAAAAACTGCGGAGCGGTATGAGCTTTTATGGGATGGAGAGATGGAAGTAACCCTAGATACGTTTGTCGATCTCGGCGGTGCTTTCATCGCGGCACTGATTCTTATCTTCTTATTGATGGTTATTTACTACAAAAGCTTTATCCTCAGCGGTATCGTATTGCTCGGAAGTTTCCTCTCCATCATCGGCGTTATTTTCGGCCATTTGATTATGGACATATTCACGACAGATACCTTCTTCCTCACGGCAACCTCTTTAATCGGGTTTATTGCCCTGATCGGTATCAGTTCTCGTAACTCTCTACTACTGGTCGATTTTACAAAATCCCTCATGGTGGACAAAGGGATGCATAAAAAAGAGGCGATAGCCTATGCTACCGCTACCCGTGCCAAGCCTATTTTCCTCACTGCCGCGGCGATTATCCTCGCGTCGACACTCTTAGCGAGTGATGCAGTTTTCGGAGGGCTTGGAGTATCGTTAATTTTTGGTACAATAGCAGCAGTCATCGCATCGCTTGTGGTTGTCCCCGTTCTAATCCATAATTCTGATTTGGAACGTCACTTCAACTTTCATGAGCGTAAAGCGGTATCAGTAATGGAGCCATAAATCAATGTCCGCTTTTGTTCCGATCACGGTAATCTCATCAAATGTTACACAAGATTTGAAAAAGATTGCCCTAGAAAAGAGAATAGCGGTAGAAAAACTTGATTTTGATCTCCTCTCTTACGAGACCTATTTTAAAGAGTCTATGGATGAGGAGTGGCAGCTTTTAAGAGAAAAAGACCTCCTTTCTCAAACAACCGAAGTTGAACTCCGCTCTCCCCATTTTCAGATTCGTCAAGAATACCAAATACACATCAGACTCTTCAAACCTCACCCCTATCTCGACTTGAACTTTAGTATCGCAACCGATAAAACCAAAAGCAAAGCGATTGCCATCATCAATCCGGCCTCTAAAATTCCCCTTAAAAAAGGGGTTCAAGAGTGGCTCAAAGAGGCAATAATTCGTAAACAGCTCCGGCATGGACTCCTCATTGGTTTATATGATCTGGATCTGGATCGAGAGATCAATCGGCTTATCATTAAAATACAAAAAGAGGGGCCGCTAACTTTTCTGTATCGTCTCCCTATCGGAGAGTTTTTCCTCCCGATTGTTCCTATCAATGATAAAGTTATCCTCCACTATAAAGAGCTCAATAAAACGAAGAGCCTCATCGAGGGGGTCAATCCGGGTGATTTGATTCTCGAATATATACTTCCAAAATACGGACGTGACGGACGGGCATGTACGGGTGAACACATCGCGGTTCCCGATCCGGTAGTTAAATACGCTACCTATATTTTGATTGACCCGGAAACCATCCGAGCCGAAGAGGATGAGGAGAGCATCCGCTTTTATACAACCGTTTCTGGTTTTGTAGAGCGTAAACAAGGGATCTTTTCTATTTCTCAAGAACTCCAAATCGAAAATGCCAGCTTGAGAAAAACCGGCTCGATCGAAACCGGATGGGATAAAGACGTATCGCTCAGAATCAATAAAAAAGTGGATAGTGAAGATGCCGTCGGCATGGGAGTCAATATCGATGTTCAAAAACTCGATATGAGCGGTACGGTCGGAAGCAATGCTAAGATTCAAGCATGTGAAGTCAATATCGGAGCACAAACCCATAAAAAATCGCACATCAATGTTTCCGAAATTGCCAATATTCATCTCCATCGCGGCAATCTCAAAGCAAAAGAGGCCAATATCACCATTTTGGAAGCGGGAAAAGTGGAAGCCGATATTATTCGGATCAAAAAAATGGTGGGAGGTGAGGTCATCGCACGTGAGATTCATATCGAGACCCTCTATTCCAATGCCCGTGTCATCGCACTCGAATCCATTACTATCCAGAACATCGAAGGGGAAGGAAACAACCTCATTATAGATCCCCTTGCAATTGAGAATTATAATTACCAAATTTCTGAGTTAGAGATGAATATTCGAGATAAAAACTCCAAAATTCAGGTTGATAGTAAAGAGTTTATTTCCCGAAAGATCAAACTCAAAGAACAAAATGAGCGTATCCAACAAATCCAAGAACGGGTACTTGCCAAACAAAAAAAAGGGGAAATTCCTTTAAGAGCCGATTTGGTGAGACTTCAACAATACAAAACCGAAGCGGAACAGCTTAAAGAATTTGCCGATATTATCAAAGAGCACGAAGCCTCTCTTCAACAGTTAGAAGAGAAATTGGAGAAGCTCTACGAAGCCGATCTACATGCTGTTGTTACCCACTACGGAGTCTATAACGGACATAATCGTATCCTTTTTATCGATCCCAAAACACACAAAGAACACGGTATCACCCCTGAGGGAAAAGCAACTCACGTCCGGTTGCAAAAAGAGGATGATGAAAAAAGATTTCTGCTGGAATCCTAAAAAAACAAAACTCCTTTCATATCCCTCCGAGAGCTTTAACTTTTTGCGGTAAAACTCTGGTATGAAAATATCAGACCTAACTCTTAGTACCCCCTATTTATCCCTTGATCCCATTTTTTATCATGAAGTGGCTCCGACACCGCTCAAACATCCCCGCCTCGTCAGCTTCAATCCATCAGGAACTCTACTTTTGGGGCTTGATCCTGCACACATTGATACCAGTGAAATAGAAGCACTTCTCAACGGCACCTTATTGCTGAGCGGTTCTCGCCCCTATGCGATGTGTTATGCAGGTCATCAATTCGGCTATTATGTCCCCAGACTCGGAGATGGCCGTGCGATAAATCTAGGTGCTACCAAGGGGTGGAATTTACAGTTAAAAGGTTCAGGACAAACCCGCTATTCTCGTCAAGGCGACGGACGTGCCGTATTACGTTCCAGTATCCGAGAATATCTCCTCAGCGAAGCGATGCACACGCTGGGTATCCCTACCAGCCGCTCCTTAGCCCTCATCACTTCCGATGAGAAAGTAGCGCGTGAGCGTTGGGAGCACGGAGCCGTTGTACTGCGATTATCCCCCTCATGGATACGCTTCGGCACTTTTGAGTACTTTTTCCACTCCAATCGCTACGATAAACTCGAAAATTTAGCCGATTTTTTACTTCAAGAGTCCTTTCCGGAGTTAGTCGGTGTCGAGAATAGTTATCTCAAGATGTTTGGAGAGATCGTTAAACGGACGGCTCACCTTATTGCCCACTGGCAATCGGTCGGCTTTAATCACGGGGTTATGAATACCGATAATATGTCTGCGATCGGGCTCACAATCGATTACGGCCCTTTTGCCTTTTTGGATACCTTTGAGAGCGGTTACATCTGCAACCATACCGACACACAGGGAAGGTACAGCTACGATAATCAGCCCCGCATCGGCTATTGGAATCTGGAGCGGTTAGCCCATGCCCTCTCACCCCTCATCCATGAAAAAAAACTCAAAAATGAACTCGACAAATACGGAGAGTATTTCACGCTCCATCTGCTGGAGCTTTTGCGGGCGAAACTCGGACTTGAGAGTGCGGATAAGAACGACAGCGAACTGCTCCGTTCCCTCTTTAGTATTATGGAAAACGGGCGTATCGATATGACCCCCTTTTTTCGAACCCTCAGTCGCTATGACGGAGACAAAGAGCCGTTATGTGCATTAACACTCGCTCCGAATCAGTTGAACGAATGGCTTAAACGATACGATGAACGATTACGTCTCAACACCTTATCCCCCGATGCTCGGCACGCGAAAATGCTCCGTACCAATCCCAAATACGTGTTAAAAAACTATATTCTCCAAGAGGCTATTGATGCTGCCGAAAAAAACGATTTTTCTCTTGTGAATAATCTGCTGACACTAGCTCAAAGCCCGTACGATGAACACCATGCATTCGAGCGCTATGCAGGTTCCACACCCAATCAATACAAAAATTTAAAACTAAGCTGCTCTTCATAGCGCTTATTTATCCACCATTCAGATTGTAATCAAAAGGTAATCAACGAAAAAGTGGTTATTTTTTGATCAATATTTATCCAAAATTTCTCTTGAATCTCTCTATACTGTGACCATTATTTAACCTAAATTTTCATTCTACAGGAACCCGTATGCAACGCAACCATCTCATCCGCTATATGAGCGATGTCCAAAATTTTGAAAAAAACATGAGTACCTTGTCCGCCAAATGGGATTTACTCACCCTCCTTGGTTCTATGTCCAATATCGGAATGGATACGAGCGAAACCCGAAAAGCATTCGAAGACTTGCTGGATGAACCTCTGCTGCGTCTCATCGAAGAAACTTTTAATAAAAGCCTCAACGAACTGGAATCCAAAGCCCAAACGGCGATCGATATCCTGATCCGTAACCTTTTTGAGCGTACCGCCGATATCGGATTTCTCGCTACCGATGATGATATACGCGATTATCTCCTCTTTTTAAACTCAGCCGATATGTCTGCTTCGGAAGAGATGCGTGAAATCAAAATCCGAAAAAAAGAGGCGCTTACCGAGCGTTTTCGTGAATATGTTTCCAAATACAGCGTCTATGAAAACATTATCTTGCTCGATACCAAAGGAAAAGTACTCGTACAGCTCGATACCACCAACCCGATCACCCACTCCAAAGATTCTTTGTTGAGTGAATCGTTGCGAACCCATCAAGGGTATGTTGAAACCTTTCGCACAAGCGATCTTAACCACAATAAACCCTCCCTTATCTACTCCTACCGTGTGAGTAAAAGTGAGAGTGATGAGCCTTTAGGGGTATTGTGCCTCATTTTCCGTTTTGAAAATGAGCTGCAAAGCATTTTTCGAAAACTCACCCGTGAAAATCCCTACATCGCCCTCGAACTTCTCGGTTCTGATGGCACCGTTATCGCCTCTTCATCGGCGCATCATGTACCGATAGGCTCCTATCTAAGCCCTCGCAATAACGAAGATCACCAAACCTACTATGCCGGATTCGAATACCTCTACCAAGCGGTCAAAACAACCGGATATCAGGGGTATAACGGTTCAGGATGGATCGGCCATGCGATGGTTCCCCTCCACCTTGCATTTCGCTCCTCGTCCCGCCCCTCATTTCTAAAAAATGAGCTGTTTGACTCGGTTGCCAACGCGCAAGCCTACTATCCCCAAGAGCTAAAAGACATTTTGGATAAAGCCCGAAAAATCCAAAGCGAACTCGATATTACCGTCTGGAACGGCAATGTTCAAATCGCCAATGCTATCGGTCATGAAAGCCCTTTTACCAAAGCGCTCCTCTCTGAAATTTCCAAAACAGGTGAAGAGACCAAACGGGTGTTTGATCATACCGTCGCCAACCTCAATTCAGCCATGATGGTTCAGTATCTTGAGGATTTAAAATTTCAATCTTCTCTCGCGATTGATATTATGGATCGCAATCTGTATGAGCGGGCAAACGACTGCCGATGGTGGGCACTCACCACGACCTTTCGAGAGTGTCTCTCACAGGGGAGTGTAAGCGAAGCTGATCGTGAAAAAATGAACTCCATTTTGGGTTACATCAACGATCTCTATACCGTTTACACTGCGATGTTTATCTATGATCGAGAGGGGGTTATTGTCTCTGTATCGACTCCCGAGGATCACGCGCTTATTGGAAAAAGAATCGGCTATACGTGGGCGATGGAGACACTCGATCTTAAAACGACGCAGGAGTATGTCGTATCGACGTTCGAACCGAGCCCTTATTACGCCAATCGCTCAACCTATATCTATAACGCTTGTATTCGTAACAGCAAGGAAGAAAATGTGGGGGGAATCGGAATCGTCTTCGATGCCGAATCTCAGTTTGAAGCGATGTTGCACGACACACTCCCTAAAGATGAAAATCATGCCATCCCTGAGGGGATGTTTGCCCTCTTTATCGATCGCAATGGCCGTGTCATCTCCTCTACTACCTCTGATATCCGTGTGGGAGAGGTGCTGAGCCTTCCTGTATCGATCTTAGAACTCAGCCCGGGTCAGAGCGATGCGCAGATTCTCCCTTTTGAGGGGGTCTATTACGCACTCGGTGCAACCTGCTCCAACGGATACAGAGAATACAAACAAAGTGACGGGTACGATAACGATATCATCTCCCTCCTCTACCGCCCTATCGGTGCAATCCAAGTGCTTGAAGATGAAGCGCCGGCTCAGCGTACGTATACCTATCCTAAACCGAACGGAACGGAAGAGACGTGTGAGATTTCAACCTTTTTCATCGGGGGATCACTCTTTGCGATCGAATCCAAAAACGTTGTCTGTTCTCTCGCACACCAAGAGCTTACTTCGATACTCCACGCCAGCGAATACAATATGGGGGTTATCAGCTACGATAAACGGATGGTAAGCGTCATTTCATTAGCCAAACTGCTCGGGATGGAGAAAAAATACGACAAAGAACGTGATACGATCATCCTAGTCAAAACGGTCATTGAAAAACAGGTTGTTTATCTGGGAGTTGCCGTCGATGCGATCTACAGCAGCCCTGAAATTCCACTGCGCTCCATCAGCCACTACAGCAATGTATTGAAGAATGAGAACTCACTGACCAAAGCGGTTATTATCCCCGATAATCCCGAAGATTTTGCCAACGAGATGATCTCCATCCTCGATATACCGAAAATCTACGCCCAGCTAATCCAGCCCTACTCTCGCCCGCTTCACAAAGTGATGGCGTA
>NZ_MIBU01000077.1:0-8512 GCF_001830725.1 Sulfuricurvum sp. RIFOXYD12_FULL_44_77 | reverse complement strand
TTATTATCTCGATAGGATCGGAAAATCTGCATCTATCTATTCAGAAAGCTATCCGATTGCGAGATCATTAGGCGAATTGTCCTCTACCATTAATAACAATGTGCAAACTTTTATCGATAAATCTTCTTCTTTGGGTCTCTTTTGTAAAACCTTCGGATTAGATTTGACACATTGGCTGCAAATGATTTTCTATGACGGTGCGCCAAGCGTCAACTTTATGGATGATACGATTATCAGCAATGCCCAGATGGTGGGCAACATGTTATGTGTCAATGAATCCCCGAGCGAATCAATCGACATGGACGATATTTTCGATTTCTAAATTGCGACAAACTTGCAACACTAAAACCTTATGATTCTTTATCTATATTGAATCAAAGGGTTATATTTGATATTCAGCCTTTTTGTAGTTGTATTTGCAACATTTGTTTTTTTACTTTCAGTGATGAGTTATGTCTTCCGTATTGTCAGTATCAACGAATAATTCTTTCGAACATTTACTCGAAGAGATAATTGCCAAAGCCCGCCTAAAAGGGGCAAAAATTCTCACGTGGTATCAATCTCCCAATGGCAGAACGGTTATCGAAATTTATGGAAAACTTCCGATTTTTTACTTAAGTCGGCACGCGGCTATCGATAGTATTATCCACCAATACAATTTGATTTCCCAATACCGACATCTCTACCAAAGTGCAACACAAAAATTCAAGTTACTAACAGTAGAAACAACGGGACAAGAACATAAAGTCTCCACTACATCCAAAGCTATTTATGAATGTGAAATAGTTTTTGGGAATATGGATAACGAACTTACGGCATCCACAAGAAGAAAACTCTATGCAGCGTTAGAAAAAATCAACGCTTCTGAACGGATGAGCCCCTCAGAGTTTTATCTTTTTCAAAATGTCTTGATAGATCATTTTCGTGACAAAGTTATCGAAGCCCGCTCCACGAAAAAGAAAAAACAGCTTCAAATGTTTCTCCGTTTTCTTAAAGAGATAAGTCACTCCGATATTGAATAAGCATTTTGCGACACTATTGCAACAGTAAACATTTATGATTCTCTCACTTATTTAAAAGAAGGCTCATCATGCTAACGACCGTCAAATCAAAAATAATTTTCACAATAATATTTTTCAGTTTTATTGGTATGGGGGCAATATATTCGTATATATCCTCATCATTGAATACCTTTTCGAATGAAACAGCCAAACGTTCATTAATGATGCTCAGCGATTCTATCTTTCAAACTCTTTCACTAAGTATGCTCGCAGGCGATCCGAAAGTTGTTAACGAAGCCATTGCCCATGCACAGGAGATCGACGGTGTTTCTAAAGTCGAAGTTCAAAAATCTAAGCAGGTAATTGAACTGTTCGGGCTAAATGAAAAATTCAGCGATGATCCGATGATTCAGGAAATTTTTAAAAGCAAAAAGCCGCAAGTCATAGAGAGCAGCGATAAAGGGCATATGATTCGTCTCCTTCAGCCGCTGATCGCACAAGAGAGATGTTTGGCATGTCACACCAATATTCAAACGGGCGAAGTCTTAGGGGTTATGGATCTGGTTGTTTCGTTGGAAAAAAATGATGCGGAGATCGGAGATACACAATTTATTTTATTGATTGCATTAAGTATTACGATTGTAGCTTTTGTCGTCATCCTTTCTATCTTTTTCGGAAAAGAGATATTGCACCCTCTTGAAGAACTCAAAAAGCGCATCAATGAATTAGTTAACGGGGATAAAGATTTAACGAAACGGCTTGCGGTAACTAAAAAAGACGAGTTTGCCGAAGCGGCTATCGAAGTCAACCATTTTGTCGCTATGGTTCAAGATACCGTCAATGAAGTAAAAATATTGGGCGCACAGAACTCTATGATTGCAGCCACAATTACCGAGGCTACACATAGTATTTCAAAAGGGGTAGAACAAGAGCGTTCTATTGTCAAAGAAGCCACTGATAAAAGTATCTCTATCAAAGAGATATTGTCGAAAAGTATCTTGATCTCCGAACAAACACAAAAAAATGTTGCTACCGCTAATAATGAATTGATTACGGCAAAAGGGGTCCTCAGCAAACTTGTCGTAGAGGTTGAGGGATACATTGAGACGGAACAGGAGATGTCATCTCAGCTGGTTGACTTGCGTCAAGATGCCGATCAGGTTAAAAATGTTCTGGAGGTTATCAAAGATATTGCCGATCAGACTAATCTGCTCGCACTGAATGCTGCCATCGAAGCGGCACGTGCGGGTGAGCACGGACGAGGATTCGCCGTTGTTGCTGATGAAGTGCGTAAGTTGGCGGAGCGGACGCAGCGAAGCTTAACCGAGATCGAAATCAATGTTAATACAATCGTGCAGTCAATCAACGACGTAAGCGATAAGATGATCAACAATGCACGCAATATGAATCAATTAACACATATTTCAAATGAAGTAGAAGAAAAAATTTCCGTAACCTCTTCAGAAATGGAGCGATCCGTAGTGGTTGCGCAGCATTCGTATAAGGATTCAGTTGAAGTGGTAAGTCATATCGAATGGATTATCGATCGGATATCCAATATTAATCATGTCTCCGAATCAAATCAAAAAAGTGTCGAAATGATCGAAAGCGATTCGGATAAATTGCTGCAAGTGGCAAAATCGCTTCAATCACGCATCAATGAATTTAAAAGTTAACCATAAAACGGATGAGGGGAGAATAGTATGGCCGGAAATGAACTGACGTTTAGTGATGATACATTTATCGTTTCAAAAACGGATGTTAAAGGGAAGATTACCTATGGCAATGAGCTGTTTATCAGTATGTCAGGGTACAGTGAAGAGGAATTACTTTATGCCCCTCATAACATCTTGCGTCATAGCGATATGCCCGCAAGTGTTTTTAAATTGCTATGGACGCGAATTCAATCGAGAGAAGAGGTATTTGCCTATGTCATCAATAAGACAAAAAATAATGACTATTACTGGGTATTTGCCCATGTAACTCCCAGCTTTGATGCGCAAGGGAACATTATAGGGTATCACTCGGTACGCCGTAAACCCAAAAAAGAAGCGCTCTCTATTATTCAACCGCTTTATAGCTCCATGCTCCGTGCCGAAAAAATCGGTGGAATTGCTGCAGGCGAAAAAATATTACTTGCCGCATTAGATCAAATGAAGGTCACCTATGATGAATTCATCCTCTCTCACTAAATTACAGTATCTGAATCTTATCTCTATCGTTGTATTTTTAATAGCGTTAGTGGTCGAAGTCATTACCATAGGCTTTGACTGGATTCGATTACTGAATGTTATCAACTTTGCGATTGCGTGGGCAATATTTATCAATATCCGAAAAGTTCAATCAACGATCCACAAAGTCGCGGAGGTGATGAGTGAAATCGAAGAAGGACATATGGAATCACGGATTACTAATATTAATGAATATGGAGAACTTAAGGCATTATGCTGGAACACCAACAATATGATAGATCAGTTGGAAGTGTACATGCGTGATACCTATGCCGTTATTGATGCATTGAGTAAAGATCACTATTATAGAACCGTACAAAGTTCAGGACTAAAAGGTTCCTTCAAACGTTCAGCTGAAAATATCAACCTGAGCGTTAAAAAAATGGAGCAAAGCCATGAATCGCTTAAACTCTTCGATTTGGATGGGAAACTGGCTGAGATCAGCCGTTCTACCGGAGGGCTTGATGTCATTCAGCGTGATCTTATGACATCGATTGAGAGCCTTTCTCATATTTCAACTATTTCTCAAAGTACAGCGGATCAATCAACTATCACGGTAAAAGAACTCGATACGGTTACCACTAATCTGAACGAACTTACCGCTCTGGTACAGGATTCTAACGGTGCTATCAATGCATTGGGGACGAGAGCCAACGATATCAATTCGGTTGTTAATTTAATTAAAGACATCGCAGATCAGACAAACTTGCTTGCATTGAATGCCGCCATCGAAGCCGCACGTGCGGGAGAACACGGACGCGGATTTGCTGTTGTTGCCGATGAAGTTCGAAAATTGGCCGAAAAAACCCAAAAAGCGACCGGCGATATTTCTATAGCGATACAGACCCTACAGCAAGATACGCATCAGATTCAATCCAGCTCAGAGGCGATGAATGA
Organism: Sulfuricurvum sp. RIFOXYD12_FULL_44_77; assembly: GCF_001830725.1. Taxonomy (NCBI): domain Bacteria; kingdom Pseudomonadati; phylum Campylobacterota; class Epsilonproteobacteria; order Campylobacterales; family Sulfurimonadaceae; genus Sulfuricurvum; species Sulfuricurvum sp. RIFOXYD12_FULL_44_77. Next base: position 4,383 of record NZ_MIBU01000077.1, on the reverse strand, counting down.
GATTGCCTTCAAATCCAATGGTATGATCCAAAACTTTACAGAAACGATCCATTCTTTTAATACAAACGCACTGGAAACGGCAAACGTCGTCCATAATATTGAGCTGACCGCATTTATTACATTGGCAAAAATAGATCATATCCTCTTCAAAGGACGGGCGTACGATGCTGTCTACGCACGTAAACTGGATGGGGGATTTGTCGATCATACCAATTGCCGATTCGGAAAATGGTACGAACAAGGAGACGGCAAAAAGAGTTTTAGCGCCTTCCCATCGTACAAGCAGATTCAAGAACCGCATAAACAAGTCCATGACAATGTTCTGGCAGTGGCAGAGATAATGAAAACTACGGGTCTAAGTGAATCTAAAGACCTTATAGTGGATCGATTTCAACAAGTCGAAACGGCATCCGCTAAACTTTTTATCATTATGGACACTATGTTAAAAGAAGCTTCAAAACGGGAGTAATCTTTCCCGTAACTCCATTAAATGCAACATATTTGCAACACTAAGCCGTCATAATCATTCAATAACCTTTTTACATGCCAAGGATTTTGATGCAGACTGCCCACTCCCCTCTTACCCTTCAATACGAAACTGATATTCAACAGCTTCAACAAGATTTGGATCAAATTAACAAAAGTCTTTTTGATGCTACAGCACATACTGCAATCTTGCTTGTAAACCATAAGGGTGAACTTCTTCAGGCCAATAACTATTTCCACCAAATATTTGATTCGGTGATGGAGCCTTCTTTTCCGCGTAAAATTCAAGTTCTTCCGATTACCAATACCTACGGCTCGTGTTCAACGGATTCCTGGTTTGAATTTCTAACATTTAAAGATGAGAGGATGCTTCCAAAAGTTGAAATATTGATTGACGGAAAACTCCTTTATTTTACAATCATATCCACCGTTATAGATAACAAAGAAAGCGGATCGGGAGAACATCAATCCAGCTATATTCTTTCATTGACCGATATAACGAATGTCGTTGAACTGCACAAAAACGAGATCAGTATATCCAAGGAACTTGCCTATAAACAGGGTATTTTTGATGTGACCAGCGAATATATCCACAACATTGGAAATATCGTCACCGGTGCGCAGCATCTTTCCGAGCGGATTATTAAAAATCTTGAACCGATGCAATTCTTTTTCAAATATTTTGACCATATCAAAGAGCAGCTTCAGGGGAATAAACAGTTCGTCAAAGAGAGTGTTTTAGAAGAGTATCTCAAAAATTTCAAGAAAATCGAAATGAGTCTGAATATTATCGAATCCTCTATGACCGATACTATTAAGAATGTTTTAGACAGCGATATGAAAAATCTACAAAAAGCGATTAGTAATATCGCTACAACCATAGCCTATCAACAAGAACTCTACAAAAATACCAAAAACAATATGGATGAATTGGTCAAATTTATCGATCTTATTACCGAAATACGGAGCGTCATCGAACCGCAACTCTTTAAAAACGATATAGCCCTTATGGTGGATATACATCCAAGTCTTAGTTTTCAAATTAATAGAATACATCTTTTTAACGGAATGCTTAATGTCCTTAAAAATTCCATCCATGCGATTCTCACCGCAGACAAAAGCCATAAACTGTTCCCTAAAATCATCAAAATTGCGGCGAGAAGCGTCCCTATCGAGGGGAGCTTCTTCGAACTTGACATGATGAACAACGATACCATTATGATGGATGAAAATATCGTAATAGAGGTCTACGACAACGGTATCGGAATGGATGAAGAGACAACTAAAAATGTATTTTTACAGGGCTTTACGACCAAAAAAGACGGGCACGGACTTGGGTTGCACTCTTTTGCCAATTTTTTAACCGGAAACGGCCATACGATCACATGCAAATCTGAAGGGATTGGAAAAGGGACTCTCTTTACGATTACTCTCGCCCCAGGATGTAAATCATGAGTGAGGCTGTTCATAATATTCTTACCATTGACGATGATACCACTATTCTCGAAGCGTATGCCGCCATATTGGCACCGTATAAAAAAACGAGCCTTGAAGATGCGATTTTAAAGCTTGAGCAGCTTCATGATATTGAGTGCAGTGCGATTGATCCCACAGACAGGACTATGAACTTTAACCTTTTTCAGGCCAACAACGGGCTGGACGGTGTAGAAATTTTTCGCCGACACTATGAAGAGGGTTTGAGTATTCCCGTCTGTATCGTCGATATGCGTATGCCCAACGGCATCGACGGGCTTGAGACCTCACTGCGCCTCAAACAAATCGATCCCGATGTCCATATTATTATTGCAACCGCCTATTCGGATCGGACGAATAAAGAGATATTGGATGCGCTGAAGAGCAATACCTATTATATTCGCAAACCCTTCAACAGTGAAGAGATCTATCAGCTGGTCTATTCCCTCTCCATCAGTTATACCTCCACGAAAACCATTCAAAGACTCAATAACGATCTGGAAGTGAAGATTGAAGAAGAAATTGAAAAAAACAGGCAAAAAGATTCCCTCCTTTTTCAACAGGCCAAACTTGCTGCAATGGGCGAAATGATCGGCAATATTGCCCATCAGTGGCGACAACCGCTCAATATTATTTCCATGTTGTTTCAAAAAGTTTACCGCCAGCACACGAACGGAACGCTTGATAGCAAAGCCATGGAACATGCACTCAACCAAGCGATGGATACCATCACCCACATGTCTCAGACGATTGATGACTTCCGTGGACACTTTGAGCCTAATAAAGAAAAAGTACACTACACCCTCTACAGTGTAATTGAAAATGCGATTACACTCGTAGAACCGAGTTTTAATCTTGCCAACATCACATTAGAGACATCCGTTCAATCGGATATAGAACTTTACGGATTCCCCGAAGACCTCAAACAAGTACTGCTTAATCTCGTCAATAACGCAAAAGATGCCATTGTTTCCAATAGTGTTTCAAGCGGAGTTATCCGTTTAGAGGTAGCTTGTTCGGATGATAAAACTCAAGCACTCATCCGTATTTACGACAATGGGGGCGGGATCGATCTTCAATACATCGACAAAATCTTCGAGCCCTATTTTACGACCAAACATAAATCCCAAGGGACGGGAATCGGTTTGTATATGTCTAAACGGATTGTCGAAGAGCACCTTGGCGGGAGTATTACGGCGCATAATGACGCCGAAGGCGCTGTATTTACAATATTTATCCATGCACACATTAACAACAAAGGCTAAAAATGGAAAATCATATCACGTTAGCAAAAAAACTACATGTTCTATTCGTGGATGACGAGAGGCTCATTCGTGAAATGGTGTCCGATATGCTCAGCGATACGGTAGGTCATGTCTCCCTCGCTTCAAACGGTCAAGAAGGACTTGATTTTTACCTGAATTCGCTCCGTCCGATTGACATCGTTATCTCAGATCAGACGATGCCTATTATGCAAGGGCTTGACATGCTGGAGAAGATTAAAGCGCATAACCCGACACAAAAATGCATTATGATTACAGCCCATTCCGAAGCAAAATATATGTTACGAGCCATTGAAATCGGAATCGAGCACTTTATTATTAAGCCGATTATTTTCGATAAGCTGGACAATATTTTATACGATTTGGCCCTTAAAATCGAGCAGGAGTCTCAGCAAAAAGAGAGGGAAAAACTCGATCAGAGGGAACAGATACAACACGCTTTCAACAAATCTCTTGAATCTATTATCCAAAACATTCCCCTCCCCTCCATGATTCTTGATCAACACGACCATGTGATTGTCGGTAACAGTGAAATATTTTCTATCCTTGCAGGTACCCCCCATTATACAAAACTGATCAATAAAGAGCTCAACTTCAAAGAGCTCCTGAATGATGATGCTCCCGTAAAAAGTGATCCGAATTTTTGCGATTGGAAAGAAGAGTTTTTACTTATGGGAGAGGAACTCTATTTTGATATTGAAGGCGTCTTGTATTCGGCAAAAATCAAGCGAATACTCGCAGATGACAATACCCGTTTTTACGTCCTTTGTTTGATAGAACTTCTCAATTGAGCGGGACATCATGATTAAAATAATCCAATCTTTTCATGTAAAAGCCAGCGTAATCGCCATCCATTCCGATGAGAAGAATATCTATTTTACCGATACCGACGGAAACCTTCATACTGTCTGCAGAACGCAATGGAATCGATCGGAAGAGTCACTGATCCAAGAAGCAACTCCCTTGCATCGATTTCAAAAAGGGTCTTCTTTCAGTCAAAACGGTCATGTAGCATACAGTGCAAAAATCAATAATGACTGTGCTATCTGTTTGAAACTCCCCTCTAAAGAAGATACAGAAAATGAGATGGATGGTGCGTTTCCAGACCCAATGGAAAACACATCGGAAGCGGCTATAGGAC
>NZ_MIBU01000076.1:0-3239 GCF_001830725.1 Sulfuricurvum sp. RIFOXYD12_FULL_44_77 | reverse complement strand
AGTGTATATAATTTCGGCTCCATTTCACCAATGCCGGCATAGCTCAGTTGGCTAGAGCAATTGATTTGTAATCAATAGGCCCGGGGTTCAAATCCTCGTGCCGGCACCATTGAATGAAATCGGAAACGCATTACATTTATCAGTGTTAGACCAGATTATGGCCGTGGTGAGATACTCAAGTGGCCAACGAGGGCAGACTGTAAATCTGCTGATTTTTATCTTCGAAGGTTCGAATCCTTCTCTCACCACCATCTGCGGGAATAGCTCAGTTGGCTAGAGCGTCAGCCTTCCAAGCTGAATGTCGCGAGTTCGAGTCTCGTTTCCCGCTCCACTGGGAGCTGAAGTATACATTTCATAATTACTACTTCATCATTACCTTAAAACGTAAAATAGTTTTTAAGCTTCCAAAAATACATTTTTATCATTATTTTATGCTCACGTGGCTCAGGGGTAGAGCACTTCCTTGGTAAGGAAGAGGTCGGCGGTTCAAATCCGCTCGTGAGCTCCAGTAATAATATTGTAATATTTTTTGAAAGCTTGAAAGCTATTTCAGCTGTTTTTTGGTATAATTCCAAATTCATTTACACATTCAGTCGGAGGACACTATGGCAAAAGAGAAATTTGAACGTACAAAACCACATTGTAACATCGGTACAATCGGTCACGTCGACCACGGTAAAACTACGTTGACTGCAGCAATTACAGCTGTACTTGCGGTAACAAACGGCGCAAAAATGATGGATTACGATGCAATCGATAATGCACCAGAAGAGCGTGAGCGCGGTATTACGATCGCTACTTCACACGTTGAGTACGAAACAAACAACCGTCACTATGCACACGTTGACTGTCCTGGACACGCCGACTATGTTAAAAACATGATTACGGGTGCTGCTCAAATGGACGGCGCTATTCTTGTTGTTTCTGCAGCGGATGGCCCAATGCCACAAACACGTGAGCATATCCTTCTTTCTAAACAAGTCGGTGTTCCGTACATCGTTGTTTTCATGAACAAAGAAGATATGGTTGATGACGAAGAGCTTCTTGAACTCGTTGAGATGGAAATTCGTGAACTTCTTGATATGTACGATTTCCCGGGTGACGATACTCCAATCGTAGCCGGTTCAGCTCTTCGTGCACTTGAAGAAGCAAAAACTGGTGTTCTTGGTGAGTGGTCAGCAAAAATCCAAAAGCTTATGGCTGAGGTAGATGCTTATATTCCACAACCACAACGTGAAACTGATAAAGATTTCTTGATGCCGGTAGAGGACGTTTTCTCTATCTCTGGTCGTGGAACTGTTGTTACTGGTCGTATTGAACGTGGTACAATCAAAATCGGTGAAACTATCGAGATCGTTGGTATCCGTGACACTCAAACAACAACTGTAACAGGTGTTGAGATGTTCCGTAAAGAGATGGAAATGGGTGAAGCGGGTGACAACTGTGGTCTTCTTCTCCGTGGTACTAAGAAAGAAGATGTTGAGCGTGGACAAGTTCTTTGTAAACCAAAATCAATCACTCCTCACACAAAATTTGAGGCAGAGATTTATGTATTGAGCAAAGAAGAGGGTGGACGTCATACTCCATTCTTCAACGGTTACCGCCCACAATTCTACGTTCGTACAACAGACTGTACAGGTGCTATCACCTTGCAAGAAGGTACTGAAATGGTTATGCCTGGTGATAACGTGAAAATCAATGCTGAATTGATTCACCCGATCGCTATGGAAGAGGGTACTCGTTTTGCTATCCGTGAAGGCGGACGTACTGTCGGCGCTGGGGTTGTTTCTAAAATCCTTGCATAATTTTCCCCAACCCTTGAGGTTGGATTCATAAGGTAAAACATGCGTGAAAATATCCATTTAGCGTGTGAAAAGTGCACACGTCGCAACTATCACACTACTAAAAACAAAAAAACTCATACTGAAAAATTTTCAGTACGTAAGTTTTGTAAATTTTGTCGTGAGCACACGATTCATAAAGAAGCAAAACTTTAAGTTGTTTCCCTTCGGGGATTCTTAATAATTATAGGTCAGTAGTTCCAATGGTAGAGCGCCGGATTCCAAATCCGATTGTTGGGGGTTCGAATCCCTCCTGGCCTGCCACCCATCTTCAACTAATGATGCTTACGGGCTTTATTCGTTGGAAATGTCCTGAGGATGAAATAGATGAAAAACACATTAAGTCAAACCATTCATAATGCGAAAATGGAACTTGCAAAAGTTATTTTCCCGACTAAACCCCAAGTGAAACAAGCATTTATTGCTGTTATCGCCGTGGTTACGTTTGTGGTATTGTTTTTAGCGTTGGTAGATTTTATCATGTCTTCAACTGTTTCGGCAATTTTGAGTTAAGGAAAATACATGGCACATCGTTGGTACTCGATTCAAACGTATGCAGGTAGCGAGCGCAGTGTTAAAGCCGCTATCGAAAATATCATTGCTGAAAATCATCTTGAAGAGGTCATTACGGAAGTAATCGTTCCGACTGAAGATGTTATTGAAGTCAAAAACGGCAAAAAGAAAATTACGGAACGTTCATTGTATTCAGGGTATGTATTCGCGAATATGGATCTCTCTATTGATCTTCAGCACCGTATCCAATCGCTTCCGCGTGTAGCAGGATTCATCGGTGAATCCAATAAGCCGACTCCACTTAGTGAGAATGACATCGCAGTTATCTTGGATCGTGTTACGAATCGCTCCGCTCCGAAACCGAAAGTATTCTTCGACAACGGTGAGATGGTTCGTATCGTAGACGGTCCGTTCGCGAACTTTACCGGAACTGTGGATGAGTATGACCTCGAACACGGTACGTTGAAACTCAATGTCTCTATCTTCGGACGTAGTACTCCGGTTGATATTTCGTACACTCAAGTCGAAAAAATAATTTAATCTCAAAAAAAGGAAGCACAAATGGCAAAGAAAATTACGGGCTACATCAAGTTGCAAGTACAAGCCGGCGCTGCTAATCCAGCCCCTCCGGTTGGACCAGCACTCGGTCAACGTGGTGTTAACATCATGGAATTTTGTAAGGCGTTCAACGAGCGTACAAAAGATAAGGCAGGTTTTAAACTCCCTGTTGTTATTACGGTATATGCGGACAAAACGTTTTCATTCATCACAAAACAGCCTCCGGCATCTGCTCTCATCATGAAAGCTGCTGGTCTTAAAAAAGGGACTGATAATCCGATGAAAAACAAAGTGGGTAAAATCACTAAAGCTCAATTGATGGAAATC
>NZ_MIBU01000075.1:0-4372 GCF_001830725.1 Sulfuricurvum sp. RIFOXYD12_FULL_44_77 | reverse complement strand
GCTTGACTGACGGTGTTATCAGCTCACACGAGATTTTAAGAATCTTGGGTGTTAAAGCGTTGTATAACTACCTTGTCAGTGAAGTACAACAAGTTTACCGTCGTCAAGGGGTTAACATCGCCGACAAACACATCGAAGTTATCTTTACCCAGATGTTGCGTCAGATCAAAATCCTCCGCTCCGGTGACACTAAGTTCATCGAGGGAGATGTGGTTTCTAAAGCACAGTTCAAAATCGAGAACGAAAAAATCCTTCGTCTCGGCGGAGAGCCTGCGATTGCTGAGCCGTACCTTGTCGGTATCACCCGTGCAGCGGTTAGTGCTGACTCGATCATCTCGGCAGCATCGTTCCAAGACACTACAAAAGTCTTGACCGAAGCGGCAGTTTCTGCGAAAATCGATGACTTGACGGACTTGAAAGAGAACGTCATCATCGGTCGCACGATCCCAGTCGGTACCGGTATCTACAAAGACCAAAAAATGGTTTTCGGAGACTAAGGTTTCCTCTTCTCGTCATTCCCCTTTCGGGGAATCTTTCTTTATAAATAGTATCAGATTTTCTTTTTCTTTTTTGTTGTACACTATAGCAATTTAAAAGTTGGTATCGGGAGATAAGGTGATTAATCAATCAGATTATTTGAAAGATGAGCTCTACACGCGTATCTCAACCGATCCTTCTATTTTTGAGTTTTTACAAAGCGGATCTCTTGATGGTTTATGGTACTGGGATCTTGAGAATCCCCAGAACGAATGGATGAATGCACGGTTTTGGGAACTGCTGGGATACGATCCGAAAGAGAAAAAACATCTAGCTAGCGAATGGCAAGAGTTGATAGATCCCGATGACTTAAAGGTAGCGCTGGAGAATTTCCACAAACATTGTGAAGATCCTGCACACCCTTATGATCAAATTGTTCGCTATCGTCACAAAAACGGTAAAACGATTTGGGTGCGTTGTCGCGGAATTGCTATCAGAGATGCTCAGGGCAAGCCGATTCGTATGCTGGGTGCACATAATGATTTAACCGAACTTAAAGAGCTTGAAGAGAATCTCAGGTATATGGCGAGTACGGATGCGCTAACTGGTCTCATGAATAGACGTTCTTTTGAAGAACATTTTGAGTGGAGTCTTAAAAATAGACAACGCACCTCTGAAGTGTTAAGTTTAGCGATAATAGATATTGACCACTTTAAGAATATAAACGATACCTATGGACATCAGATGGGAGATTTGGTTTTGATTGCCATTGCTTCTGCGATTAAAGAAGGATCTAGAGAAAACGACTTCCCCGCTCGTTGGGGTGGAGAGGAATTTATTGTCTTGTTGCACGGTGCAGATGCAGAACAATCATTGTTGGTTGCTGAGAGGATAAGAGCGTGTATCGCTAAAATTAATATAGTTCACTGTGAGATATCGGCTAGTATCGGTGTATCAACTTTTTTACCTCAAATCGGTGAGGCGTCGAGAGCATTTATGGATCAATGCATTGCGTTGGTAGATAGTGCACTGTATGAAGCTAAGGCTTCAGGGCGGAATTGTGTAATACACAATCTAAAGAAAGAAAACAGATTATAACTCTCTTACAACTTCCTTAAAATAAGCTCAAATTAATCAAAAATTAGCTATTATTGCGCGTTTATTAGTCCCCTTTAAGTAGTGGATTAAAATTCTACTGGAACATTTCAACAAAGGAGATTGTGTGCCAACAATCAACCAACTTATTCGTAAAGAGCGACAAGCGGTAGTGAAAAAATCAAAATCACCCGCTTTGGTGTCATGCCCACAACGTCGTGGTGTATGTACTCGTGTATATACTACAACCCCTAAAAAACCGAACTCGGCGCTTCGTAAAGTTGCTAAAGTTCGTTTGACTTCTGGGTTTGAAGTTATTAGTTATATCGGTGGTGAGGGTCACAACTTGCAAGAGCACTCTATCGTTCTTGTTCGTGGCGGTCGTGTAAAAGACTTACCAGGGGTAAAATACCATATCGTACGTGGTGCTCTTGATACTGCGGGTGTTAAAGACCGTAAAGTATCTCGTTCTAAATACGGAACGAAAAAAGCTAAGGTTAAAAAATAACCAACTAGTCTGACAAGATTCGGTTTTTGATGACCGTTTTTTGAGTAAATGAAAAAACATTGAAGGAAACATTATGAGAAGAAGAAAAGCGCCCGTTCGCGAAATTATGCCTGACCCGGTTCATGGTTCAAAAATTTTGACAAAGTTCATCAACAAAATTATGTGGGACGGTAAAAAAAGTACCGCTGAAAAAATTATGTACGGTGCTTTGGATATCATGGGTTCACGTGGTGAAAAAACAGGTATCGAAGTGTTTAACGCTGCGATTGATAACATCAAGCCGGTTATCGAAGTAAAAAGCCGCCGTGTGGGTGGAGCGACCTACCAAGTTCCAGTAGAAGTTCGTCCTGTACGTCAACTATCTCTTGCAATCCGCTGGTTAACCGATGCGGCACGCAAACGTAACGAGCGCACTATGGCAGAGCGTTTGGCAAATGAATTATCAGATGCTGCAAACGATAAAGGTACAGCATTCAAACGTAAAGAAGATACTTACAAAATGGCTGAAGCGAATAAAGCGTTCGCTCACTATCGCTGGTAAGATATTCGTAACCTTTTGATGACCCTCTCGGGTTATCATTCCCCTATCCACTATAAACTCTATTAAGGGCTATTATCATGGCAAGATCCCATAAACTTGAAGACGTAAGAAACATCGGTATCGCCGCTCACATCGACGCGGGTAAAACGACAACAACTGAGCGTATCTTGTTCTACACCGGTGTATCACACAAAATCGGTGAAGTTCACGAAGGTGCTGCAACTATGGACTGGATGGAGCAAGAGCAAGAGCGTGGTATTACCATTACCTCTGCGGCGACAACTTGTGAATGGAACGGCAAACAAATCAATATCATCGACACTCCGGGCCACGTTGACTTCACCATTGAAGTTGAGCGTTCTATGCGTGTACTTGATGGTGCTGTAGCGGTATTCTGTGCCGTTGGTGGGGTTCAACCACAATCGGAAACAGTATGGCGTCAAGCAAACCGTTACGGGGTTCCTCGTATGGTTTTCGTCAATAAAATGGACCGTACAGGAGCTGATTTCTACAACGTAGAAGAGCAAATCCGTGCTCGTCTTAAAGCGAATCCAATCGCGATTCAACTTCCAATCGGTGCGGAAGATCAATTTAAAGGGATCATCGATCTCGTTAAAATGAAAGCTATCCTTTGGGATGAAGATGCAGCGATGGGCTCAAACTATCATGAAGCAGAAATTCCTGCCGATATGGTTGAAAAAGCGAATCAATACCGCGCTCAATTGATGGAAGCGGCGGCTGAGGGTGACGATACTTTGATGGAGAAATTCTTCGAAGAGGGTGAACTTAGCAACGAAGAGATCATGCGCGGGATTAAAGCCGGATGTCTTAAAATGGAAATCATCCCTATGACATGCGGAACTGCGTTTAAAAACAAAGGGGTTCAAACTCTTTTGGACGCGGTTGTTGATTACCTTCCATCACCACTTGAAGTTGCGGCTATCAAAGGGACTATGGAAGACGATGAAGAGGTAGAAGTTGATGTTGAATCAACGGATGATGCTCCATTCGCCGGTCTTGCGTTCAAAATTATGACAGACCCATTCGTTGGACAGCTCACTTTCGTACGTGTTTACCGTGGTGTTCTTGAATCAGGTACGTATGCTTATAACACTATCAAAGGTAAAAAAGAGCGTATCGGACGTATCGTTAAAATGCACGCAAACAAACGTGAAGAGATCAAATCTCTCTACGCAGGTGAAATCGGTGCGGTTGTAGGTCTTAAAGACACAACTACCGGAGATACTTTGTGTGATGAGCGCGAACGTCTAGTTCTTGAGCGTATGCACTTCCCTGAGCCGGTTATCTCAGTTGCGGTTGAGCCTAAAACAAAAGTAGACCAAGAAAAAATGGGTATCGCGTTAGCAAAACTAGCGGCAGAAGATCCATCTTTCCGTGTTCATACAGACGAAGAGACAGGACAAACGATCATCAGCGGAATGGGTGAGCTTCACCTTGAAATCCTTGTTGACCGTATGTTCCGTGAGTTTAAAGTTGAAGCGGAAGTCGGTGCACCTCAAGTTGCTTACCGTGAATCAATCCGTTCTGAAGTTAACCAAGAGTACAAATACGCGAAACAATCAGGTGGACGTGGACAATTCGGTCACGTATATCTCCGTATCAAGCCGGGCGTACCTGGAACGGGTTATATTTTCCACAACGAAATCAAAGGTGGGGTTATTCCAAAAGAGTACGTTCCTGCAGTTGAAAAAGGGTGTAAAGAAGCAATGCAAAAAGGTGTTCTCGCGGGT
>NZ_MIBU01000074.1:0-2874 GCF_001830725.1 Sulfuricurvum sp. RIFOXYD12_FULL_44_77 | reverse complement strand
AGTTTTAAAGGGTTATTGAGCTATAATAACTTTTATGAACAACGATTATATCGCAATAGCCAAAAACACACTTGAAATTGAAGCGGACGCACTTCGCGAGGCCTCCGAACGACTCGGGGAAGAGATCATTCGTGCCGTAGAGATCATCCTTGCGTGTAAAGGTAAACTTGTTATTACCGGAGTAGGAAAATCGGGGCTTATCGGTGCCAAAATCGCCGCAACGCTTGCTTCCACAGGAACTCCGAGCTTTTTTCTCCACCCTACCGAAGCGCTGCATGGCGATTTGGGGATGATCGGGAAAGAGGATGCGGTTCTCGCCATCAGTTACAGCGGCGAGAGCCCTGAGCTCAGCTCTATTCTCCCTCATATCAAACGTTTTAATATCCCTTTGATCGGGATGACACGAAACGCCGCCTCGACACTTGGACGCTACAGCGATGAGGTGATAAACATCAATGTCACTGTCGAAGCATGTCCGCTTGATATCGCCCCTACCAGTTCGACGACGTTGACCCTTGCGTTGGGGGATGCTTTGGCGGTGTGTTTGATGAAAGCTCGTAACTTTCAAAAAGAGGATTTTGCCTCATTTCATCCCGGCGGAGCACTCGGTAAACGGTTGTTTGTGAAAGTATCTGATTTGATGCGAACGGAGAACTTACCGATCGTCAATGAAAATACTCCCCTTAAAGAGGCGATATTGACTCTCAGCGAGGGGCGGCTGGGTACAGTTATGCTCACCGACGGATCAGGGAGACTCTCCGGTCTTTTGAGTGACGGTGATATTCGTCGTGCTCTTTTGAGTGAGACCTTTTCTTTAGATACTCCTGCGTATGAGTATGCGACGAAAAATCCTCTCGTCATTGACGATGCGACGATGTTGGCCAGTGATGCGCTGGTGTTGATCGAGACCAAAAAAATTCAGTTGCTGGTGGTGACCGATTCCTCCGGCCTCATTAGAGGTGCATTGCATCTTCATACACTCGTGGAAGCAGGTATCTCATGATGCGACTTAATAAATATATTGCCCACTACTCGACCTATTCACGCCGTGAAGCCGATCAGGCTATTTTGGATGGCTATGTCCGAATTGACGGTGAAGTTGAAACCAATCCTGCGATACAGGTAGACGAGCGTAATGCCAACGTCATGATCAGCGGAAACAAGATTGTTCCGAGTGACCAATTTACCGTTATCGTTTATAACAAACCGCGCGGTGAGCTGGTGACGAAAAAAGATCCTCAAGGGCGTAAAACCATTTACGATTCTCTTGCAAAACAGTATCGCCATTATATTCCGGTCGGGCGGCTCGACTTTGCTTCTGAGGGGTTATTGCTCCTCACCGATGCGTCGCGTGTTGCAACGGCGTTGATGACCTCTAAGATGGAGCGGGTCTATAAGATCAAGATCAAGGGTCCTGTAACCGAGGGGATGAAAATCGCTATGGGCGAGGGATTGGAACTCGAAGATGCGAGTGCCGGAGCCCATGAACACGCAGATGCTGGGCCTATGAGCTTTGCCCCTTTTTACGCCTATCAGGTGCAGAAAGACCAAGGGGATTATTCGATCCTAAAAGTTGCCATCGGAGAGGGGCAGAACCGCGAATTACGCCGTTTCTTTGCCCATTTTGGTGCAGAAATCGTGGATTTGAAACGGCTTAGTTTCGGCGGGATCGAGCTTAATAACCTCCCGACCGGAAAAGTACGCTTTTTGGAGCGAAGTGAGTATTCCAACTTACGTGAGTTTCTAGATGCGGTTGAAAAAGCGGAAAAACAAAAACAAAAAAATGAGAAAAAAGCCCCAAGAGCAGAGGGGAAACCGGAACATAAACCGGCAAAAACATTTACTAAAGATAAGGCAAAAGCTAAAGCGAAGCCTAGCAATGAGCCTTTTAGTACTAACAAATATAAGCCTGACTCTAAATTTTCAAAAGGTGGTAAAAAATGAAAACACTCAAATTCCCAACCAGTCATAAAACACAACTGATGGATATCAGTTCTGAAGTGAAAGAGGCCGTTATTACTTCGGGCATTAAAGAGGGGATTTGTGTCGTTTTCACTCCCCATACGACAGGAAGTGTCTTTTTGTTTGAAAATGCAGACCAAAATCTCCGTCGTGATCTTCTTTCCGCCCTCTCAAAAGTCATTCCGAGTGATGGACAATATGCGCATGTCGGCAGTAATGCGGCGGCTCATCTCAAATCATCTCGTATGGGGGCCTCAGTCTCTATCCCCGTTCACGACGGCCGCCCGATGTTCGGAAAATGGCAGGGTGTTTTCTTCGGTGAATTTGACGGCCCGCGTCAAGAGCGTGAAGTAATTATCAAAGTTATTGCAGGCTGATAATGGCTGATTTTACCTATCTGCTTCGTCCGAAAAAATTTGACGATGTGGTAGGTCAAAATCACCTTTGTTCACCTGATGCACCTCTGCGATCTCTTTGCGAGGGAGGCAATCTTGCCCACTCTTTTTTTTACGGCCCTCCCGGATGCGGCAAGACGACACTGGCTCGGATTATCGCCGAGGTAATGGGCCTCCCCTTTTATGAATTTAATGCAACCTCTTTGAAAATCGAGAATTTGCGAAAGATTTTTGACCAATATGAAGGGTCACTCACTAAGCCTTTGATTTTTATTGATGAGGTGCATCGTCTTGCAAAAAACCAGCAAGAAGTGTTACTCCCCGTTATGGAAAAAAACAGTGTGTTAGTGATCGGGGCATCGACGGAAAATCCCTATTTCAGCCTTACTGCGGCGATGCGTTCACGCTCATTGCTGTTTGAACTCTATTCAATAGGGCATGAAGCGTTAGAAGATTTGTTAGTCCGTACTTCCGTTGAAATGGATGAGGAGGCGCGAGAGTATTTGATTGCCAGTTC
>NZ_MIBU01000073.1:0-1882 GCF_001830725.1 Sulfuricurvum sp. RIFOXYD12_FULL_44_77 | reverse complement strand
CGAGGCTGATCATATATTTCTCCACCTCTTCGTCGATATGGATTTCTTTTACTTTCTCTTTGAGTGCAATTAACGCCGCCGAATCAATCACCGCATTAATGGCTTCACCCAATCCCGAACCGACACGCCGTGCGATGGATAGCTCCTCTTCGGGGGTGTTATATCCGACGGTAATTTTGAGCATAAAACGATCGAGTTGCGCTTCAGGAAGAGGATAAACCCCTTCGTTCTCGATCGGATTCTGTGTCGCCATAACGAGAAACGGAGGGGAGAGTTTAAAACTCTCATCCCCTAACGTCACCTGCCGCTCCTGCATCACTTCCAGCAGTGCCGATTGTACTTTTGCGGGTGCGCGATTAATCTCATCGGCGAGGAGGAGATTGGTAAAAATAGGCCCTTTTTTGATTTTAAAGCCGTTCTCTTTCGGATCGTAGACCTCAGCACCCAAAATATCGCTCGGGAGGAGATCGGGGGTGAACTGCACCCGTTTGAACCCTAATCCTAATGTTTGTGAGAGAGCTTTAACTGTTGTCGTTTTCGCTAACCCAGGTATCCCCTCGATCAGGATATGACCGTCGCACAATAATCCGATCAACAATCCGTCGATCATTTTCTCTTGACCGACGACGACTTTGGCCACTTCGGAACGTATTTGATTAATTACATCTATCATTATTTTTCCTCTTTATCTGTTGTGAGTTTACCTTGTTTATTTTTAGCTTTTAGTTACACCATTGTTTTTCACACGGGATTCCATCGTTATTCCCATCCATTTTTGTATTAGGACAATTATTGAGAAAAAACGTAGCCTCTTCACATGATTTCATTTGAGAGCAATGCTTTCTACCGTCACATTGAAAATTACTTGTTTTTCTCATCTGTGATGTCGTTTTCGTTGATGGCTGATATGCTTTCATTTTCGATCGATCTTTATCCGATTCTTTTCTCATTAAAACACGCTCGTAATACTCTTTTCCATCATTGGGACGAAATGCCGTTCCACAATCATTGCTTAATGGATCATAAAAAACGATTGTTCCCGTATTGTCATCCCAATAAACCTTACGATTACCCGGAATAATTTTAGGAGTCTTAGTCATCATAATCGTACGAATATGATTTTGAAACTCTTCAGGATTACCAATTTTTTGCGTATCAGGCATTTCTATATTTGCTATTCTCTTTTTTTCAGAAAACTCACTTCCATGATTCGTCCATGCGTGTCCGTGTGCAATTTTGTCGGCTATCTCTTCAGGCACATTTACAAGACATTCAGCATAAGAAGAGACTGTAAAAATGATAAATAATGTACTGTATAATATTTTTGACATTATAAACACCATTTCTTATTTCACTGAATCATTGTGAAACAATATATTCAATCTCTTCTTAGCTTCACGCAAATCCACTCTCCCTGATTCGAGCAATTCAATCACCTCTTCGTAATGTTTTTCTCCCGAAAGGGAGAGGAGCATCACCAACTCTTTGGATGTTTTGGCCTCATCCCAAAACCGCTTCACCTTTCTCCGTGGTCTCAGTTTCCACAGCCGCCGCACTGCCTCACCCAGCGCAACTCCCGCCATCACTAAACCCGTATAAAGGGTATATCGCATCCAACCGCTCCAATCACGCAACGCGGGAGGGTCTAAGAGATTCGATCGCTCATATCCCTGCACCACTTCGATCGCTGCCGCGTCGCTTTGGAGCCGTTTTATTTTTTGCGTTGACGTGTCGAAAACATCGATGGTGATCGAAGGGATAATAAAACTTTTAGAGCTGACAAGGGCAAACTCCTGACGTATCTCCCCGCTAAATCCCGCCGTATCGGGAGAGATATCGCGCATCGGTTCTTCGGCGAAAATATTTACTCCGCTGATGTTTA